>CALXCJ010000022.1 GCA_944386775.1 uncultured Clostridia bacterium | reverse complement strand
TTAATAAAAAAACAAAATTTTTTTATTAAAGGTCCGTCCCCAAATTCCCGGCTAGAAGGGATTTTAAGGACCGTCCCCCTTTCCCGGTTAAGTCCGCCCCAAAGTTCCCGGCTCCAGATGTTACAACTTTTTAAGTGAATCAATCAAAGATAGTAAAAACTGAATCTTATCAGGAGACAATTCACTAATCTTAGTAGAAAGAAATAATTGTAATTTCAAATTATCATTACTAATTAATTCACTAAATGCAACATTAGGCATAAGACCAAGTAGATTCATAGCATTTATTAAAGTTTCTAATTTAACACCACCATAACCATTTTCTATTCTAGAAACATATTTAACAGAAATTCCAAGACCTTCTGCTAATTGTTCCTGTGTTAAATTATTTTTAATACGAAACTCTTTAATTTTTTTACCAATAGAATAATAAATTTCTGATTTATCTATAGAACTCATAATAAACCTCCATATTAAAATTATGACATAAGTATAACAAGTAAATCATCAAGAATAAACCAATCACAAGTAAAACATAGAAAAAAGCGTAGAATATCAAAAATATAAACAAGTTCGACAAAAAATGACAAAACAAAGGCTTGAAGAGTATAACTAAAACTTATACAAAAAGTCTATACTAACTAAAAAACACATTGTGAGTATATCTGAATAATAATTATACATATGATAGTAATGAATCATCAATAAAAAATAAATATGAATAATTAGTGTACTATTAAGCATTTTAGTTATATACTATATATCAAATAGTTTTATATATAATTATTTAATTAAAAAAATATTTATATATAAGATACAAAATTAAAATTAGGAGGTAATAAAATGCAACAACAAAATGTAGCAAAAATCACATTTAATCAAATATTAGAAGAGTGGCTGTTATTTAAAAAGCCCAAAATAAAGGAATCTACTTTTCTAAACTACAAATTTCTTATTGAAAAATATTTAAAAGAAACATTTAAAGACAAGAATCTGGAGTTTTTTAAGGAGTATGATTTAAACAAATATATAGAAAAACTAAGAGGAGAACTTGCACATAAAACAGTAAGAGACATAGTTTCAGTTCTAAAAGCAATACTAAGATATGCAGAAAGGAAGTATGATTGTGATTTCAAATTAGATCTAGTATCACTCCCAACTGTTAGAAGAAATGAAATAGAAGTATTTAAAGATAGAGAAAAAAATAAAATTGAAAAGAAATGTATAAATGCAAATAGTATAAAAGAATTAGGAATTTTAATTAGCTTATATACAGGATTGAGAATAGGAGAAATATGTGCACTTAAATGGGGAGACATAAACTTTGAGGACAAGCTAATATATGTAACACATACAATACAAAGAGTATATGAAGCAGATAGCAATATTACAAAAGTTATATTTACAACACCAAAAACACAAAATTCAATTAGAAAAATCCCACTTGCTAAAAGATTATATGAAATATTAAAACCATTTTCTAAACAATACTCAAAAAAAGCATTCATATTAACAGGAAAAGAAAATAAGTGGGTAGAACCAATGGGGTATAGATATACATATAAAATTTTATTAGAACAATGTAAAATACCATATAAAAGCTTCCATTGCTTAAGACACACTTTCGCAACAAGATGTATAAGTATAGGAATGGATGTAAAGTCTTTAAGTGAAATTTTAGGACATTCTAATGTAACAGTTACTTTAAATATTTATGTTCATTCATCATTTAAAACAAAGAAAAAATATATTGATAGACTTTAATATAGATAAATTTAATGATATAAAAAAAACTTGATAACTCTTGAAATCAAGGTTTTTCTTATGGTGAGCCAGAGCAAAACATTGATTATTATACTATTTTTATAATATTATTATACTATACACAGTACTCTTTTAATAGTATAAAAATCAATATCATATTTTTATTATATTGTCTTAGTATATACCATATATTTTAATAATATTTTTGTATTGCAGTAAAAATTGCAGTATAATTACAAGGGTATTTAATGTGATAAAATATATTTACTTTCTGTAGGTATTTTTCAAATTGATGTAAAAGATATGAAGAAATATAAATGCTATATGAATATGTTAGTGGTAGCATTAGTGATTTAAAATGGAAACAAAAAAAGTAATTTTACAGAAAAGAAGCAGACAATCATAATATATTAGAAAATGCTATAATTGATTTAAGTTTTTCAATCAATATATTGTTGTGTAAAAAGAGAATAATAAAACCAAGTATAAAAGAGCAAAGAGCCCCTCCCTTATATTCCTAATTTATAATGTATGGGAGAACGGTGTGTGGGGCTTCAAAAAATTCGCATGTATTTTACATGAGGGGGGTGGGTATAATATTTTTTAATCCCCCATAAAACAATATAAACCTTAACATATCAATAATTATAAGCTATATAAAAGGTAGTAAAATAGGATAAAAAGAGTAAGAAAACAGTAACAAATTTAATAAAAAATGATAAGAAATGCCTAACTTATCAAAGCTGTGAGGAAGCCGAGAGAAAGTACAATTTTTCCCAAATATAAAAAAGGCGATAAAGAGACGGTAAAAAAGTACCATTTTAAAAAAACGAACCAAGAGTGAAAAATAAAAATTTAAGCTAGAACGAGGCTAGAGAAATTTATAAATTTAACCACGAGCCAACCTCAAGAAAACATAAAAAAGTAGGGTTGATTTTAGTAAATTTATTGTATCTAAAAATAGGGTTTTTTCAGAAATTTCCGACACTATAAAAAAGACATTTTCAGCTAATAAGAAAAATAGCCTTTAATACTTGATAAATCAATGTTTTATTTTTTTATTTGCCCTATTTCCTGGTGCGGTGGTATGGTTTTATGAGCAACTAATGGAGCATTACAGTATGATTTTATATGTTCATTTAAAAGGGATTTATTGTCCTAACAAGCACGGCATTTGTATATACACAAATACCATTTGAGACTTTTGGAACAGCAAAAAAAGAAGCTAGATTATTTCTAGCCTCTCTTCTATTTCACAAACTTTGTTAAAATAAATTAGAATGTGTTTCTATATCAAATAATATTAACACTAATCTTTCTTTTTCAACTTTATAAATTAAAACTAAATCTGGTAGTATATGACAATCATAGTACCCTTTTAATTCTCCCTTTAATGGGTGGTTTTTATATTTTTCTGGCAATGTTTCCCCTTTTGATAACATATCTATTACATTAGTAATTAATTTCATATTTATGCCGTCTTTTTTTAGCTTTCTTTAAACTTTGTTTAAATCTATTAGTTACTTCTATTTTATACATTTTCTTATTCCTCTTCTATATCTTTCATTAACTCTTCAACATTATCATAAGACTTATTTTTTCGTGCCTCTTCTTCTAGTTCTTTAAAATTCATTTTACTATAATCATGTAAGTGTCCATACTCGCATATATAAGAGCCGTGTCCGTCATTTAATTCTACAATGCTTCTTCTTTTTAACTCAAAGGGAATACCATTATTTAATTTTATTTGATGTAAAAATATGTTTATAGCTTCACTTAAAGATAATCCTAAATCTTCTAATATGGGGGTAACTTCTTTTTTTATATTATCATTTATTCTTACAGTAGACATCTTAATCACTCCTTTTTTATTGCTTGTATACATTATATAATATATTATATACATTTGTCAACAATTTGTATACAATCTTATGTTATTGTTATCAAAAATGTTTAGTTTTATTCATTTTTTAAAGAATATTCATAATGCACTAAGCTAAAATTATGTAGTACCGTTTTAACAGTACAGGTCATAAATCCAATACTATAAGAAGAAACATTGGAATATTTTCAAGCCATTAAAAATGCACCTTTTTAGTTCATTAGGTTTATGTGAACATTTCGAACTTCATAAAAGGGCGTATCACAAAAGAATTATCTTGACTTTTCTTACTTCTAAAAAATTAAATTCTATATAAAACTTTTAACTATATAATAACTATAAAGAAGAAGTTATATTTCTTCTTACGTATTATTTTTCTGCTACTCTTTGATTTTTTATCCATTCTATAAAATCAGTTTCTTTTAATTTTCCAGACTTGTATTTCATTTTATTTTTTTGATAATTTTCTTTATAAACATTAAATATACTTTCATATTTTGTTTTTTCTTTTTGGTTTTTTGCTCTATTTATTCTCATTCTATAGAATTGACTTATTTTGTTATGTTCGTATTTTATTGGTGTTGATTTTATTTCATCTCTATATGTTTTTTTCGCCCCATATTCTTTACAAGTTTTGTTAGGATTTTGTGGGCTTATTCTGTTACAATATTTTTCATCACTTCTACTTTCAGGTATAAAATATAATCCACAATTTTTACATTTCCTTATAGTTAAATTGTTTTTTAATATTTCTATAAAGGATATAATTAATAACTCTTTAATAGTGTGTATCTGATATGTTACAAATAGTTTTATTGAGTTTTTTGATATATAATCCAATAAAATCCTTCGACTTTCAGATTTATCTTTTGGTTTATTTTTTAATAAATACTTGCCCAAAAAATCACACACATTTATATATTTATCATTTATTTTTATTTTAGGTTCTACTTTTGAAGTAGGAAAAATAAACTCATTTATAGGATTTTCTATAACATCAAATAAAAAGAGTTTTTTTATTCCATCATAATTATTATATATAGAATTTGAAGAATAACAAAAATATGTATCAACAAGTTTTTTTATTTCTTTTATTTCTAAAGTATAAGTTTTCAAATAATCCAATGTAAAGGATTTTATAGTTTGTGTGTTCATATATTCTTTTAAAGTAGCATTTGTATCAATTATATCATCAAAAATTTGTTTAATATCAGGCTCTGTGCTACTATTTGATATATCTGTAAAAGTATCTTTTTTAAAATATGAAATATTTTCTTTTCTTTTTTTAAACAATTTTAATTCTTCTTCATACTTTTTATATTCAAAATCTTTCAATAAATTAAAATATTGATTATTTTCACCTAATTCTAAAAACAACGGAGTAACTATTTGTGTTTCTATAACTAACTCAGAATTTTCAAAAGTTATTTTATTACATAGCTCTATATATTTTTCAATTATGTTTTCAATATTAGAGAAATCAGAACATATATCTACTAAAGCAGTGCCTAATTTATTTTTAGGCATAATATCCATTGTAATCTCAAATTTATTATCTTGATAATTCAATATTTCTAAGTTATCAAAAATATTTAGACAAACATAAAAAGGTTTTTTATCTAAATCAACAATTGCAAAAGCTTTTCTTTGTGAACTCGCAAATTCCGTTTCAAGTTCTTTCAACTTTTTTAAATAATCAAGTTCCATATTTTCTCCTTTTGTTATGTGATTTATAAAAAAAATAAAATCACTTGACTAACATTTGTTTAGTTATTATAATTATTTTAATAATCATTAACATTATTATATAAGATAATGATTAAGATGTCAATAATTTTTAGGAGGTAAAAAAATGAATGAGGAAATTGAAGAAATGGCAAGAAAGCTAAGAAACAGAAAAGCAAAACAATGGAGAGACAAGAATAAGGAAAAAGTAAAAGAAATCAATAAACGTTATTGGATTAATAAAGCAAAAAAAGAACTAATGAAAAAGGAGGACTAAAAATATGACAAAGGAACAAAGAAAAATTGCACAAAATGAATTAATTATGCTTGATATGAAAGACGTGCAAGATTTAACAGGTTGGTGCGAAAATGTTGTAAGAAATACTTTTGCTTATGATGAGCATTTTCCAGCAATAAAAAAAGGAAAAAAATATCAAGTAGAACTAGGAGCATTTAAGAAATATTTAAGTCAAAGAAGAACAAAAAAATGATTAAGGAGAAATAAGTAAAACGAATATAAATAAAAACAAGGAAGCGGAAATATACAGTCCTTCCAAAACTTCATATCCGCTCCTACGCAATAACTTATACAAGCTATCTATATTTATTTTACTACATTTCATTGTATTTAGCAATGGAGGTTAAAAATGGCAAAATCAAAGAAATTAAAACCACCAACAAACTATGACTTTGAAAGTAATAATCAAAGATATGACTTTACAAAAATTTGTAGAGATATGCAACACTCACTTGCTTGGAAAAAGTTAAAATTAAGACAACAAGGGTTATATTTACATTTAAAATCAAAATTTACAGTAAATTCAAAAACTTTGGAAAATAACCAAAACAACATATCTATTCCAACATCAGAAGTAAAAAAATTATATGGAGATAACAGAACTTTTATAAAGGATATAGATACTTTAATAGAATTAGGTTTTATTAAGCAAATATCAAGCGGTGTACCAACAATGAGTGTTAATATATATGGATTTTCTACAATGTGGAAATATTATGGTACAGATAAATTTAATATACCTGTAACAGATAAAAGATACACTAGAAAAAACAAAAAACTTTCGTAGTAGATGGTAATAATATAAAGGATATGTGATTTAACATATATTGAGGCAATAAAAATAATTTGATTAAAAATATTATAAAATCCTAGAATATTAATGAAAAGAAAGAAAATAACCGTTGTGTTATTTAACATATATTATTGCAATGAAAATCATTCTAATATATGTGATTTAACATATATCATATATGTTATTTAACACACGATAAAAATTAATAGAAATATTTTTAATGGAAAATTATATATAAAGCAATGTAACTTTACAGCACAAAACATAAGTAAAAAAATATTTATCAAAACAATGATATTTAAATGTTTTGAATTAATAACAAGAAGAACGTACAAAAGAGAAAAATAAATAAAATCTTTAGAAAAAATAATAAAGAACGTAAAGGAGAATGATTAAAAATGGATAAATTTTATAAAACAAGTTTAGAAGAACAAGAAACAATAATAAATATAGATTATTTCGCAAGTAAAGTAAATCTATATACTTGTCAAAAAAATGTATATGCCAGAATAGTAAAAAAGATAGGAAAACCAAGTAAAACTTATTATACAGATAAGAAAATAAGTGGTGCTAGGTGGCAAATACCATTTGAAGATAAAAAGAGTATTACACAAATATTATCAAGACCAACTTTAATAGGTCAAAAAAAATAATGTTTTTTACTCAAAAATCATAGCAAAAACATATTATTTTTAGATATTAAAATATAAAGTAATATAAATTACTGTTAATATATATTTTTTGTGAAAATGCTACTTAAATGTATTGTTGATTTTTGTATTTGTTATTAGCATTTAAAATCAATTTTATTATTAAAATTCATAAGAAAAACGTAACATTTAGAGTTTTATTCTAAGTAAGTGATAAAAATAATATATCTTAAAATATAAAAATGCTTAAAATTGATTGTAGAACGTTTAAAAATAATCCTTTTTATAAAATAGGAATTTTTAAGTATGTTACTTGTACCCCACGACTGTTTATATTATAGGGGTGGGGGTGGTATATATAAATTCAATAATGGAGGTAAAAGAAAATGTGCAATTATTGCGAGAACAAAACAAATAATAAATATTTACATCACAATGGAGGATATGACAAAGATAGAAATTTATTTGTTAAACTAGACCTATTTATAAATGGAACTAATCAATTAGTCTTACAGCAAGAAATATCTAACAGTATAAATGATATTGGAAGTAAAGAAAAGGAAGTAACAAAGATAAAAAAATACATTGATAGAATAGATATATTGTATTGTCCTATGTGCGGTAGAACATTAAAAGAAGCAGACTAAACCGCTTCTAATGTATTATCAATACCATTTATGAATAAATGTATTACAACTATCTAATAAGTAATCGTGTGCAATAGTATCATTATAGCAACACAAATATATATCTACTATACTTGATAAGTCTTGTTTTATAGTATTATATATATCTATTACTTTTGATTTTGTACCTTTAACAATAATAGTATATGAATTTATAACATCAGATATGCTACATACTATCTTATAATTATTATTAGTAACATATAAGTCAATAAAAGCTATATTATAGTATCTTTCGCAAATTATTCTATTACTAGTATTATTAGTTGTATTATATTTTCGCCATTTCTTTAACCTTGTATCACTCCTATTAGTAAAATTATTAATCGTTAAGATACTCAATATTACTATCTCTTGAAATTGTTTTTACATCACAATTTAAAATATTTGCGATTTTAACATAATCGTTATATGTAAAGGTATCTCTATATAGTTTATTACTTAAAACTTGTGGTTTTATATTTAATTTTTCAGCTAATTCTTTTACAGAAATATTTTTGTCTAGCATTATTTTTTTGATAGTTTTACTAGCAGACATTATAATCCCTCCTTATACCATATATAACATTATAAAACAAATAATAATTATTGTCAATATAATATAATCAAAAATAATTATAAAATACTTTAAAAAGTTATTGACAATATAATCAAATAATGTTATACTATAATCATAAAAGATATAAAATAATTATTATGGTTATAAAAGGAGGTGCGAAAAATGATAATAAAAAACAAGTTTAAGTTTATAAGAAGTATAACAATAATAGTATTTCTATTAATTACACTTTTTAGTACAAGTATAGCAAAAATAAATACAGAAGCGGAAACAATATCATATACAGTTTCTAAAGGCGATACATTATGGACTATTGCACAAGAATATAAAGCAGACAATAAAGACATAAGACAATACATATATGAACAAAAAAAGCTTAATAATATGGAAAACGCAAACATATATGAAGGACAAACAATAAGAATAATAAAAGAGCAATAACAAAAGGCACTTGTTAAAGCTCAATTTATAAATTTCATTATTTGAAATTAAATATATTTTAATACATTTTATTTAATTTTTCAAGCTATATAAACAAGTCAAACTAATAGGAGGAACTAAGTTATGAATAAAAAAGAATATAAAGATTTATTAGAAGATTTAAAACAGTTCATTTATTCTAGGCAAGAAAGAGGAGAATTTTTATATAAAAGCCAAAAAAGATATAAAAAGTTATCTAATAAAGGTACAATTATATATAACAAAATAATCAATTTGTTACAATCAAACAATAAAGAACTAATAAAAGAATATGAAAATATTACAACACAACAGCTAGAAATTCAATGTGAAGAAGAATATAAAAAAGGATTTAAAGATTGTGCAAATATTTTCAAAATACTCTTTATAAAATAAAAAAATATAAAAACAAAATATTATTTTAACAGAATAGATTAGAAAATAAATAATTTAATGAAAGGAAATAAAAATTATGAAAATTGATACAACATTAAAAGAAGATTTTACAAATTTCATACAAGAAAGAATAGAAGCGAGTTATAAAACAGTATGTAAGAAAAATGAATATAAAAAGCAATATAATAAATGTAAATACTTAGAAAATAAGTTTATTAATGAATTAAAAGAAAATACATTAAAAAATAACTATTATAATTTTAGAGATATAAAAATGGGATTAAACACACAAGAATTAAAAGAAGCATATTTAACAGGATTTAGAGATAGCACAACTATACATAATAACAAAAATATATAAATATCATAATTAGTTAATATATAATATATGAAAGGAACAAAAATGAAAAAAGAAATAAGCAAATACAAAATTTTATTATACATTATAGCAAAAACATTTAAATGGATATTATCAATATTTTTTGGATTATTTATATTCTTTTGTAAACTACTTATAGAAATATCAAAAGATTACTAGAAAACAAGTAAAGATAATTAAATGGAGTTGATAGAATGAATAAAAAAAGAGGAAATGGAGAGGGAAGTATAACATATCATAAAGCAAGTAAAAGATACATGGCACAATATACAACATCAGCAGGAGAAAGAAAAACCATGTATCAAAGAAAAAACGAAAATTTAACAGAATTTAAAAAAAGATTTACAAAAACTATAAATGATATTAATCAAGGAACTTATATAGAAAAAGTAGACAAAACATTTATAGAAATATTAAAAGAATATGTGCAAAGTAAATATGACACTAACAAGGTTAGTGCAAGAACACATATAAGAGATTTAGAAACAGTTAAACAAATTGAAAAAACTTGTAATGATATAATAAATGTACCAATACAAAAAATAACTGTTCAGCACATAAGAAGAATTTTACCAAACTTAACTGTATATAGTAATAATACCATAGATAAGATTTATAGACTAATAAATAAAACATTTAAAATAGCCGTATCAGATAGATTGATAGCATTTAACCCTATGGAAAACGAAAGTATTAGCAAACCAAAGTCAGACATACCAAATAAAAGCATAGAAGCATTAAACATAGAAGAACATAAAAAATTAATAGAAGCACTTGAAAAACAAGACCACAAATATAAATATATAATTTTATTGCAATTATATACTGGTATGAGAATTGGCGAAGTTTTGGCATTATCAATAAAAGATATTGATTATAAAAATAATACAATAACAATAAATAAAACGTTAACAAGAGATGAAAACGATAAAACTATAATGGGAGACACAACAAAAACAGAAAACTCAAAAAGAACTATACTAATAAATGAAAAAGTAAAAGCAATATTAAAGCAAGCACAAAAAAGGCAAATGACAAACATAAATGGACTATTATTTTATGACAATGAAAAAAATACATATATAACACCATCAGAAATAAATTCATATTTAAAAAGACTAAACAAAAAAGAAAATATAACAAGTAATTTACATACACATATGTTAAGGCATACATACGCAACTAGATGTATTGAAAGTGGTATGCAAGCAAAAGCATTACAAAAGATATTAGGACATAAAAAAATACAAACAACACTTGATACATATACATCAGTATTTAAAGAATTTAGTCAAAATGAATTAGAAAAAGTAACACAATATTTTGAAGCTCAAGGACTATAAAAAATACCTGTTGCAGTAAAATTGCAGTAAAACACAAAAAATAAGTCATACAAACTATTTATATTTCAATATTTGTATGACTTTTTATATATGGTGAGCCAGGAGGGGTTCGAACCCCCGACCCCAGGCTTAGAAGGCCTGTGCTCTATCCAACTGAGCTACTGACCCATGTCTTGCGACCAGTTAATATAATACCACGAAAAAACCAAACTGTCAATAATTATTCACAAAAAAATTAAAAAAACCAATCAACCCAAAAGCAATAAAAATAAAATTAGACAAATTCTGAACAAAAGAATTGCTAAACTTACTACCCAAAAACCTACCAAGAAAAATCGCAATCAAATTACTACAAACCATACCCAAAATAGAACCAAAAATTAAAAAAATCTTACTATCTGGATACTCAAGACCAAGCCCCAAAGACGCAAGAAAAGTCTTATCACCAAACTCACCAACAAAAATAGAAAAAGCAATAACAAACAAATAATTAATCTTCAAAGAAGAAATCTTACTCAAAAAATCAAATTTATGATCAGGCTTAGAATAAGTAGAATCTCCGAGAAGAATCACTTTTCTTTAAAAAGCCAACAATACCAAACAAAATAAAAGAAAAATAAGTAATAATCGACAAATAAACATTAAAATTACTATTCAAAGAAGCAATCTTACTCCCAAAAATAATTGCCAAACCATGACTTAAAAAAGTACCAATTGCAACCCCAATTAAAATATTTAAAATTCTAAGTTTATTAGAAAAAGACAAAACCAAAAGTTGAGTCTTATCTCCAAGCTCTGCCAAAAACACCATAAAAAAACTAATAAAAAAAGGATAAAACACCATAAAAGCCTCCAAGTTTCAAGTTAATACATTCAATATATATTCACAAAAAAACAAAAAATGAACACATATTGTAAATATAAAAATAGCACAAAAATAAGAAACTTTTTTAAATTAAAATATAAAAAAATTCCAATTGTAAATTCTTTGTGAAAAACTTTACATTAAAAAAATTAAATGGTATCATACTTAGGGAAATAAAGAAATAAGGAGGAATCGTTCGTGATAGAAGTAAAAAATGTTACAAAAAAGTATGGAAACGTTGTAGCCGTAGATAATATTAGCTTTAAAATAAACGAAGGCGAAATAATAGGCTTACTCGGACCAAACGGAGCAGGAAAAAGTACAACCATGAATATGATAACAGGATACATCGAACCTACTTCAGGAGAAATAATTGTAGGAGGGCTAAACATAGAAAAAAAGCCTAAAAAAGCAAAAAGAAAAATTGGTTATATGCCAGAAGGAGTACCACTATATACTGACTTAACAGTAAAAGAATTTGTAACATATATGGCAGAGATAAAAAAAGTAGAAAGAAAACAAAGAAAAGAAAAAGTAGAAAAAATAATTGAGCAAACAGGCTTAAAAGAAGTAGAAAAAAAATTAATAAAAAAACTATCAAGAGGATATAAGCAAAGAGTAAGTATGGCAGGAGCACTAGTAGGAGAACCAGAAATACTAATATTAGATGAACCAACAGTAGGGCTTGACCCAAAACAAATAACAGAAATAAGAAACTTAATAAAAGAACTAGGAAAAAAACACACAATAATACTAAGTTCACATATTCTATCAGAAGTAAGCCAAATATGTGACAGAGTAATAATAATAAATAAAGGAAAAATAATAGCAATAGACACACCAGAAACCCTAGAAAATAAAGTAAACAAAACAAACAGCATATATGTAACAGTAGAAGACCCAGAAAACAAAATGGAAACAATAAAAGATAAAATTAAAGAAATAAAAAATATAAAGAAAGTCAACGAAAATGAAGACAAAACAAAACAATACATAATAGAAGCAGAAGGAAAACAAGACCTAAGAAAAGCCCTATTTACAGAACTTGCCAAAGAAAATATAACAATATTCGAAATGAAAAAGCCAGACGCAACACTAGAAGACGCATTTATGCAACTAATAGAAGGAGGGGATAAATAATGCTAGCAATTATAAAAAAAGAATTAAAATACTATTTTTGTACACCAATAGGATATGTATTTATAGGAATATTTTTAATTGCATTTAGTATATCATTTTACCTTACAGTACTTACATATGGAAATGTAAACTTTGAATACATATTTTACTCAACACCAACAATATTTGTACTTGCATTTTTAATACCACTACTAACCATGAGATCATTTTCAGAAGAAAGAAAAAATGGAACAGAACAACTTATACTTACATCACCGTTAAGCATAACAAAAATTGTCTTAGGTAAATTCATATCTGCAATGCTAGTTACAATAATCACATCTATATTTACACTTATGTATTTTGGAATACTATGCTATTTTGGAATGCCACATATATCAACTGCAATAACAGCAATAATAGGATTTATACTATTTATGATGGCATATGTAGCATTTGGAATATTTGCATCAAGCATAACAGAAAACCAAATAATAGCAGGAATAATATCAATAGCATTTTTTATAATCACTTGGGTAATGCCAAGCTTTAACTCAAACCTAGAGAGTATATCATTCATAAATATGTTATATGGATATACACTAGGAACAATAGACATAGCAGACACAGTAACATTTATAAGCTTCACAATAGTTTGCATATTATTAACAATAATAGTAATGCAAAGAAGAAAAAGTGTAAAATAGAAAAGGAGGGTTTACTTTGAAAGAAGAAAAAGACAAAAACTTACAAGCTGAAAATTCCAAAACTGAAGCAAACAAAAATGAAAAACTAAATAAAAAAGAAAAAAACCAAATAGAAAAACTAGAAAGTAAAAAAGAAAACAAAGAAAGTAAAAAAGAGAACAAAGAAAATAGAAAAGAAAATAAAGAAAATAAAGAAAATAAAGAAAATAAAGAAAATAAAGAAAATAAAGAAAATAAAGAAAATAAAAAGAAAAATAAAAAAGAGAAGAAAAACAAGAAAGACGAAAAACAAAGCAAATTTGTACACACAATGAAGAAAAAATGGCTAATAAATGGAACAAGAACAATAATATTAGTCATAATAATACTTGCAGCATTCATAGGCTTAAACATCTTAATGCAAAACTTAGAACTAACACCAATAGACCTAAGCCAAGAAAAACTATATACCCTTACAGATGAAAGCAAAGAAAAAGTAAAAGACATATCAAAAGACATAAATATATACTTTATAGGATATCAAGATGGAGACACAACACTAGAACTTGCAAAACAATATAACAAAGCAAACGAAAAAATAAAAGTAGAAGCAGTATCAGTAGAAAATAGACCAGACCTAGCAGAAAAATATGGTTTTGAAAGTGGTTCTACTGGAATAATAGTAGAATGTGGAGAAAAATACAAAGTCTTATCATATCAAGATTTAGTTACATATGACCAAACAACATATGAAACAATAGACATAGCAGAAGAAAGACTAACATCATCAATACTAACAGTTGCATCAGATGAAGTACCAGTTGTATACTTCTTATCAGGATATTCAGATTATACACTATCATATGGAATGCAATATTTAAATGTACTATTACAAAACGAAATATATGAAATAAAATCATTAGACATCCTAACAGAAGGAAAAGTACCAGACGACTGTGATACACTTGTAATAACAACACCAAACAAAGACTTTGACGAAATAACAACAAACGCAATAAAAGATTATATAAATTCAGGAAGAAACATACTATGGTTTAATTCAGTAGTAGCTACTATTCAAGACTTACCAAATATAAACAGCATCCTTGCAATGTATGGTGTTAATCCATTTGAAGTTGGAGGAATAAGAGAAACAGACTCAAGCAAAATGGTATATCAATCACCAGACTTAATAATGCCAGACACATCATATCACGAAATAACCGAAAAAATTACAGATGGACTAATATTCTTAAATGCAACAAAAATAAACCTTGTATCAGATGAAGAATTAGAAAACCTAAATGTAGTAGAAAAAGACATTTTAAATACAAGTTCAGGTTCATATTTCAGAACAGACTTTAATAATACAAATAACGCAAAAGCAGAAGATGAAGAATCAGGACCATTCTTAGTAGGAGCAGAACTAGAAAAAACAATACAAGAAGCAAATGAAGAAACAGGCGAAAGTGCAGTCACTTCAAAACTAGTAATATATGGAGAAAGTATGTTTTTAACAGACATGCCACTTACATCATACACACAAGCACCAATTGTACAATATAGACAAAACAAAGACTTAGCAATAAATTCAATAGCATACCTAGTAGACAGACAAGAAGATATAACAGCAAGAAAAAGCACAGGAACAGTAACATATACAGCAACAGAACAAGAAAATAATATAATATTTACAATAATCTTTGCAGTTCCAATAATAATAATCGCAATAGGAATAATAGTTTGGATAAAAAGACAAAGAAAAAAATAATAAGCAAAAATTACCAAAATAAAAAACATAAACATTAAAATAAATAAACACAAACATTTAAAGTAATAAAAAATAAAAGACCCCATAAAATAATAATGGGGTTTTTTATATGAAAAATGTAATAAATATCATATTTGTAATATTAGGAGCGCTGATAGGAGCAGGCTTTGCATCAGGTAAAGAAATAAATATATTCTTTTTTCAAAGTGGAAAAAATGGCATATATGGAATAATTATTTCAAGTACATTAATTGGAATTGTAATATATAAATCATTAAAAATCATATGTAAAAGAAATATAAAAACATATAAAGATTTTTTAGAAACACTAACAGAAAATAAAGAAAAACTAAAAAAAGATAATAAACTATCAAAAAATAGAATAAGCAATATAAAAATAATGAACCAAAAAGATAACTTAAATTTAAAAAACATTATAAACATTATAATAAACATCTTTATATTAATAACATTCTTTATTATGATTGCAGGATTTGGAGCATATTTAAAGCAGGAATTAGGAGTAAATAAAATTATAGGAAGTATAATCCTTGCAGTACTATGTATGATAATATTTCAAAAAAATGTAGAAGGACTTGTAAAAGTAAGCAGTATAATAGTACCAATACTAATTGCTTCTCTTATTTTAATAGGAACCTTAAATATAAAAGAAATAGACTTTTTAAATGCATATAAAACACTAGCAGAAAATAATAAATCATTTTTAATTAATGCAATACTATATTGCAGTTATAATAGTATTTTACTAATACCTGTACTAATAACACTAAAACAATATATAAAAAACAACAAACAAATAAAATATATTTCCATAATTGTTACTATTTTTATAATTATATTATCACTAACTATTTTTTTAATACTTATTCAAGTAGAAGTAGACATAAACGAGCTAGAAATGCCAGCAGTATATGTAATTTCAAACATGTTTAAAATATTAAAACCACTATATGGATTTATAATTTTAAGTTCAATTCTAACAACTGCAATTTCACTTGGAACAAGTTTTTTACAAAATGTATCTAATAATGAAAAAAGTTATTCACAAATTGCTAATATAATGTGTATAACTTCTATAATAATTTCACAAATTGGATTTTCAAATTTAGTAAATTTATTATATCCTATTTTTGGATATTTAGGATTAATTCAAATAATCTTATTACTAAGAAAAAAATAAAACAAAAATAACTAAACTTCACTTAAAATAGAGTAAAACTATTGAAAAAAAAAGAAAAAACAAATATAAATAAGATATAAAAGGAAAAAAGAATGAAAAATTTTTGGGAAGAAGATACTATTAAGAAAAAGAAACTAAATAAGAAAAAAGTCATAATACTATCAATAGCCATAATTCTAGCAATTTTAGCAATAATATTTTATCTAGTATATGCAAACAATGAAGACTTTAGAAAATGGACAGATAAAAATATTTTTAGGAAAGAAATAAACCAAGAACAATTAGTAAGTATAGAGCTAAACGAAGACGAAAACCCAACGGTTTATGCATTTAATCAAAACATAGGAATATTAAACAAAAATGAATTTAAAATATATAATAGCACAGGAAAAGAAGAAGAAACCCTAACACTAGAAATTACAACACCAGCTATAGACTCAGCAAATAGATACATAGTAATAGGTGAAAAAAATGGAAAAAGATTATATTTAATAAAAGATAAACAAATAGCTTGGGAAAAGGAAATACAAGGAGATATATCACAAGTAAAAGTTAACCAAAACGGATATGTAGCAATAACGATAGTAAATACAAGCAACAAAACAGTAATAGAAATGTATGATGAAAGTGGAAATGAATTATTTTACACATATTATGCAACTACAAGAGTAGCAGATATAGACATTTCAGATGATAATAAATATTTAGCAGTAGCAGAAATAGATACATCTGGAACATTAATAAAATCTAATATACAAATAATATCAGTAGATGAAGCAATTTCAAACCCTAAAAATTCAGTAATTAAGAAATTTGAAGGGGAAAATAACGAATTATTAGTAAACATTAATTTTCAAAATAAAGACAATCTAATATGTATGTACACAAATAAAATTAACCTAATAACACCAGAATGGAATGTTGAAACCATATCAGAAAACTCGGAAAACACAGTATTTACAGACATAAGCCTACAAAATAATATAGTAACACTAGAAGAGGAATCCTCTGGGTTATTTACAGCAAACACAATAGCCAAAATAACAAATATTGAAAATAGAAATCAAACTACATATAAAACAGAAGCGGTAACAAAAGAAATATATACAAGTGAAAACATAATTGGTTTAAACCTAGGAACAGAAATAGAATTTATAAATACATCTGGCTGGTTAGTAAAAAAATATATAGCAAACCAAGAAATAACCCAAGTATCTATATCAAATTCACTAGCAGCTATAGTTTATAGAGATAAAGTAGAAATATTAAATTTTTAAAAAATAAAATTTTATAGATAAAAAATACAATATAAAAACAATTACATATAAAATAAATTTATAAGTTTTAACTTAAATATAATTTTATATAAAATAAATTTATAAGTTTTAACTTAAATATAATTTTATATAAAATAAATTTATATATTTTAACTTAAATATAATTTTATATAAATTAAAGTTATAAGCTTTAACTTAAATAATTACATATAAAATAAAATTATAGGTTTTTAACCTAAATATAATATACAAGGAGATAAAATTATGGGAATTATAATCGATATAGTAGTAATAGCATTAATAGCATTATCAATATTTTTAGGATATAGAAAAGGATTTATAGAATTATCAGTAAAACTTTTAGCATTTATAATAGCGCTAGTAGTAACATTAATACTATATAGACCAATAGCAAGCTTAATAATAAATAACACAGAACTAGACGAAAACATACAAAATGCAATAATGGATAAAGCAAATGGAAAAAGCGAAGAAACAAATGAACTTTCAGAAAACGAAACAACAGAGAACAATCAAGAAACAAATCTAGCAGAAAACATCGCAAATGAAATGAAAGCAGAAATTTTGCCACAAGCAGCAAGAGATTTATCAATAAACATAATAAATGCAGGAGTAATTATAATTTTATATATACTAATAAGAATAGCATTAAAATTTATAACAGCACTAGCAAACCTAGTTGCAAAATTACCTATAATAAAACAAGTAAACAAACTAGGGGGAACAATATATGGATTAGTAAGAGGATTACTTATTGTATATGTAGTTTTACTTATAATATCATTTGTAGGAACAATAAACCCAGAAAACACAGTTCATAAACAGATAGAAAATACATACATAACAAAAGCAATGTATGAAAATAACATAATAGAAATATTTATATAAATAACAACTTATGGACGTTGTAGTTTAAGATTCAATTTGTACCAAGACTTAAATAATATTTTAAAAATTAATGTATATATTTTAAAAGTTAATGTATATATTTTAAAATTTAATATATATTATTGCGTTTAAACATAAAATCTGTTATACTAAGTACACAATTTCATATTTGGGAGAGGGTTAGGTTGAAAAAAGATAAAATAAAAACAGATGAAAAAGCAAAAAACAACAATAAAAACAAACAAAATAAAAGAAAAAAAGGCAAAGTATGGAAAAAAGTTCTCATAATCATATTACTAATACTAATAATAATAGCAGGATACTTTATATACAGCAGTATAAAAATAGATGGGAAAGTAAGTTTAACAGGAATGCTTGCAACAGCAGTTGGGCATGATGAAAATACAAAGAAAAACCTAGGCGAATTTCAAGTACTTTTACTAGGTGTAAGCACAGACCAAGCAGGAGTTACACTCACAGACACAATTATAGTTGCATCATATAATCCAAACACACAAAAAGCAGTATTATTATCAGTACCAAGAGATTCATACACTGGCACAAACCCAAAAAAAGCAATAGCATCACAAAAAATTAACGCAATATACAATTTAACAAAAGATCCAGAAAAAACGCTAGATGCAGTAAATAAGCTAACAGGACTAGATATTAAATATTATGCAATAGTGCAAACAGAAGCACTAATAGAGCTAGTAGATGCAGTAGGACCAATAGAATTCTACGTACCAATGGATATGGAATATGATGATGAAACACAAGACTTACATATAGACCTAAAAGAAGGAATGCAAGAAATCGACGGAGAAAAAGCAGAGCAACTATTAAGATTCAGAAAAAACAATGATGGCACATCATATCCAATAGAATATGGAGACAATGACATAGGAAGGATGAGAACACAAAGAGAATTCATATCAGCTGTTATAAGCCAAACAGTAACAGCAGGAAATATAACAAAACTTGGAGAAATACTAGATATAGCAAGTAGAAACTTAATAACAAACTTAGACTTTAATGCAGTCAAAGACTATTTACCATATGCCGTAGAATTCAGCACAGAAAACTTACAAACAGCAACACTACCTGGAACAACACCAAATTTAAAAGACACCAATAATGTTAGTATATTTGTTGTAGATCAAGAAGAAACGCAAGCATTAATAAACGAATTATTTTACACAAGCACAACAGATGAAGAAAATGGAAACAATACAGAAAACCAAAATGTAACAAACACAGGAGCAAATGTCACATCAAATACAACATCAAATTCTACATCAAACACTACTACATCGAATACAAACTCTAATACAACACGGAAATAACCAAACATCAGGAAGTTCAAGCAAAAATAAATCAAATATAAACATAGAAATACTAAATGCAAGTGGCAGTAACCAAAAACTAGAAAAAGCAACAAAACTCTTAAAAAACGCAGGTTACAATATAACAAAAACAGGAGAGACATCAACTGTTGCAACCACAATAATAACAAATAAAAAAGGGATAGACAGTGAAGAAATAAAAAACATAGAAGAAACCCTAGGAGTAGGTTATATCTCCAACAATAGATCATCAACAAGCAAAGTAGATGTTCAAATAATATTAGGTAGAGATTTTACGAACTAATAAAAATAAAAGAGAATACGCCTGCAAATGCAGCTAATTCTCTTTTATAATCCTAATATCTTATATAGGTATAAATCATTTATAAGTCTAATATCTTATATGGGCATAATATCATTTATAAGTCTAATATCTTTTAAAAGACTAACATATTTATATAGGTCTAATGTCTTTTATAGGTCTAACATATCATATAGGTCTAATGTCTTTTATAGGTCTAACATATCATATAGGTCTAACATATTATATAGGTCTAATATCTTTTATAGGTCTAATATTTTTTATAAATCTAACATCTTATATAAGCCTAATGTCTATTATAAACCTAACGTCTTTTATGTAATAAAAGCTTAAACAATATAAGCAAAATAATAACCAAAGCTAAAATCTCAAATATTAAAGCAGTTGAATTAGAAGGAATAACACTATGAGAAGCTAGCAAATTTGAAGAATACTCTGTTCTATCAATATTATAAACAATTTTCCCAATAACTTGACCTTGAGAAATAGGCAAAGTAAGATTTTCATCTAACTGTACTTTAGGTGTAACCTCATTATTTTCAATAAAAGTTTTATTCACTAAAGCAGAAACATCATCTTGAACAACTAAATCTACAGACTTAGTCTCTTCTGTAGCGTTAGGAATATCAATAGAAGAAACAGTAGAACCTTGCTCTATAAAAGTTTTTTCTTCAAAATTATTATACCCATATTCAAATATATTTTTACTATCAATAAATTTATTTCCACTAGTCTCAGAAGAAGGATAAAAGCCTAAAACAACACAAATTAATTCAAAATTATCTTTACTTGAGGCAGAAACCAAACAATTTCCAGCTTCTGTCGTAAATCCAGTTTTTCCAGCAATTGCATACTCATAATAATCATTTCCAGCAGTACTAAGTAGCAAATGATTAGTGTTTGCAAAAGTCCTTGAAGAAGACTCATTAGTCTCAGGAATAGTGCAAGATGTAAGACCTGCCAAACGTCTAAAAGTCACATTTTGCATACAATACTTCATAAGTACAGCAATATCTTTTGCAGTAGTATAATGGTTTTCATTATGCATACCACTAGGATTAGTAAAATGAGTACTCAAAAGCCCAAGTTCTTGGCACTTTTCATTCATTAAATCTGCAAAACTTTCAATAGAACCAGAAATATAAAAAGCAAGAACATTTGCAGCATCATTTGCAGAATGAACCATTAGCACTTGAAGTAACTGGTTAACAGTAAGTTTTTCATTAGTTTTTAAATCTGCAATAGAATAACCAGCAGGAATGGTACTAATAGCATCATATGGAACAGTTACAACATCATTTAAATTACCATTTTCTATAGTAAGAATAGCTGTCATAATTTTAGTAATACTTGCAGGATACATTCTTTCTTCTTCATTTTTACCATATAGCATTTTACCAGAAGCACTATCAATTAAAATTGCAGAGGTTGAATAAACAGTAGGTAAATCGTTATCTGCAAAAGAAACATTTGCAAAAGATATAATAGATATAATAAATATCACTATAAACATACTAAAAACCTTTAATCTTTTGAATAGCATATAAAAACAGTCCTTTCAGAATTAATTTATTTAAAAATTAAACTTAATTAAAAATATAAAGTTTATAAAATACAATATTCAATATACTATAAAAACAACTTTTTTTCAAGAACAAGGAGGTCAATTAATGAATAAATTTAATAAAAAACAAAAAATAATTATCATATCAATTATATGTATAATAGCAATTTTAATAATATATTTTTATATTAATGACAATATAAAAATAAAGAATGCAAGCAATCTAGAAGATTTAGCAACTTATGAAGAACAAAATAACTTAAATAAAACAGAAAACCAAAGCGGAGAAGAAACAGGCGAAGGTAACAAAAACAATGAAAACAATGAAGAAACAAATAAAAATGATAATTCACAAAATCAAGAAAATTCAAGCGATGAAATAACTGTACACATAACAGGAGCGGTAAATAAAGAAGGAGTATATAAGCTAAAAAAAGAAAGCAGAGTGCAAGATGCAGTAGAGATTGCTGGAGGCTTAAAAGAAGATGCGGACACTAAAAGGATAAACTTAGCATATCAATTAGAAGATGGAATGAAAATTATAGTACCAAGTATAAATGACGAAAATTTAGAAGAAGAATTAATAACTACAGAAATTGGAAAAAATGCAGGAGAAACAAGCACGGGCACAAGTTCAGGTTCAAGTACAGATACAAGTACTACTCAAAATGCTAAAACATCAAGCAAAGTTAATATAAATACAGCAAACGAAGAAGAGTTAGATACCTTACCAGGAATAGGCGAAGCAACTGCTAGAAAAATTATAGAATATAGGAATGAAAATGGTAAATTTTCGAGTATTGAGGATATTAAAAATGTGAAGGGGATAGGTGAGAGTAAGTTTGAGGAGATTAGGGATTTGATTTGTGTATGAACAAAAGTTAAAAAGTTTTTCCATTTTTTGCGCCAAAGTTACATTTAAAGCTTAAAATAGAAAAAAGGCATAAAAAATGAAAAAACTCTTTATAAAAAGTAAGAAACAAAATAAATGCTAATAATTAAAATATAATTAAGTTAGAAAATTAATTAAAACTATTATTAAACTCAATTTGACTTGAATTCATATTTTGGAGGAATTTCTTAAAAAATTTTTTTAATTTCTTCATTATTTATATATTGACTTTTTTTAGCATAAATGCTATAAATTTAATTGTTAGATAATATAATTTATTTTCTAACTTAATTAAATTCTATAAGCATAAAAATTGTACAGAACAAAAAACATGTCAAGCCAAAAAATTATGAAGAAAATATGGAGGAAAACAAATGGAGAAGAAAAAAATAAAAGAAAAAACAAACGAAAAAGGCATTACATTAATAGCCCTTGTAATAACAATTTTGTTCTCTTATGACGAAAAAATAAAATGTAGTAATAGCAAAGGTTTCCTCCTACAAACAACTTAGTAAATTATAAAATTTCCACATATTTAGAAAATGAATTTGTAAAAAATACAACTTCATTTTTTTCATTTTATAATAGTAAAAATTAAAAAAGTTTAGAATTATATAGAAAATAATGAATCAAAAAAAGATTATATATGTATAAAATTCGAAGGTCACAAATTCGAGACCTTTGAAAAATAAAAAAATTGTCTTTTTTGAGATTTTTAATGAAAAATTTGGAAATAGATGATATAATGCAGATTAACAGAAAATGAATTGTGCAGATGCCATTTGCACAATTAGAAAGAAGGTACAATATATGAGCAAAGATATTATAAAAACAGAAATATATGTTGAAAACAATAAAGTAAATGTTATAAGAATAAATAATAAGGAATATATTTCATTAACTGATTTAGCAAGATATGCAAACCCAGAAGAACCCAAAATACCAGTACAAGCGTGGATGAGAAATAAAGATGTAATTTCATATTTAGGATTATGGGAAAAACTTAATAATGAAAATTTCAAAGGTCACGAATTCGAGACCTTTGAGAATGAAGCAGGTAAACATAGTTTTTATATGTCGCCACAAAAATGGATAAAGGAAACAAATGCTATTGGTATTATATCAAAGTCTGGAAATAATGGAGGGACATTTGCACATAGTGATATAGCATTTGAGTTTGCAAGTTGGCTATCTCCAGAATTTAAATTGTATTTAATTCAAGAATTTGAAAGACTAAAGAAAAATGAAGCATATCAATATAAAATTGAATGGCATGCTAATAGAGTATTATCAAAGGTAAATTATTTAGTGCATACTGATGCAGTAAAAACAAATATTGTTCCAATTTTAACAGAAGAACAAAAAAGATATGCTTATGCAGAAGAAGCAGATGTATTAAATGTTGCATTATTTGGAATGACAGCTAAACAGTGGAGAACACAAAATCCAGA
The DNA here is from genome assembly GCA_944386775.1 of uncultured Clostridia bacterium. Taxonomy (GTDB): domain Bacteria; phylum Bacillota; class Clostridia; order TANB77; family CAG-508; genus CAG-269. The sequence continues at coordinate 400 of CALXCJ010000022.1, read as the reverse complement.
ATTAGCTGAAAAAGGAAATATCAGAGATTTTACTGATTTACTTCATTTAGTTATTTTAAGTAATTTAGAAAATACAAATGCAGAATTAATCAATGCAGGAGTACCACAAAGTGAAAGGTTAATAAAATTAAATGAGTCAGCAAGAAGACAGATGAGAGTTTTAGAAGATAATAAAGGAATAAAAGAATTAGAAAGTATGCAAAATGAAATAAATGAAAATAAAATATTGAAACTTAAAGATAAAAATTCAAAATAAAATATTTTAAATAATCCAGACGTCTGGACAATTCAAAAATAAAATCGTTTTAGACCAAAAATCTAAAGCGATTTTTTAATGGAAATTTTTTATCTACATCAAAAAAGATATAAAGTTATACCAAAAACAATTTAAAAAGGCTAA
>CALXCJ010000021.1 GCA_944386775.1 uncultured Clostridia bacterium | reverse complement strand
TCTTTAAATGATTTTCTGATTTTTTTATTATTGCCTTATACTTTTTTATTTAGTTTGTTATTTTTTTGCATGTTTTTTTATATTATTTATGATGTGTTTTATAATTAAGTATAAGACTTAATTAAATATATATATATCTTCAAAATGTATATATTTAAGCATTTTTGCATAAATATATTTTTTATTTTTTACATGTTTTTTTATTTTTTTCTATATATTGACTTAATAAAAAAATAGTGATATAAGTTAATTACTGATTTTTAGTAAAATCATTAAGTCTTATACTTAATTATACATTTAAAAATTCTTAAAAATAGCTAAAATATTTCAAATTCTAAATAAATAACAAATTTTTGCTTTCCTATAAATTTAAAAAAATCCCAGATTTTTATTTCTGAGATTTTATTTTTATTTATATTTTTATAATATATTTTGTGTATCTATTGATATATTTTTGTTAATAAGTTTCCATTTTTACTTCTTTTCCTTTAAATGCAAATACTATTTTTGTTATATTTGTAAATCCTCTTTCTTTCAAGTTTGTTTCATATCCTTTTTCTTCTATTTGTTTTTTGGCATTTTTTATTGTGTCTTCTATTGTTTTTTCTTTGTCTTTTCTGTATACTTTAAATTCCATTATGAAACTATTTCCTGTTTTATTTTTTGGCTCTAACATTATATCATATCTACCCACACCTGATTCTCTGTTAGAATTTACATAGTATGTGTCTTTTAAACCAACTAGCATTCCTAATACAAATGCATGGTAAAAGTTTTCTGCTGTATTTTCTCCTACATCCATATAGCTAAACATTTCTTTTACTAATATTTTAAATTTATATTCGAACTCATCTAAGTTAAGTACTATTAAATCTTTTAATATACTTCTTAAATCATTGCCAGCTACCTTATTTCTAAACCAATCATCCACTATTTGCTGAAATAGATTTTTTATTTCATAGTTTGGAATTTTAACTTTGTATATATGTCTTGCTATATCAACTGTTTTGGTTACTTTTAAATATCCTGTTCCGAGCCATTAGGCCCCATATGTTTTCTTCGTTTTGTTCTATTCCTACTATTACTGTTTCTAGATTTATTGGCACTTCTATTTCTTCGTCTTTTAATAATCTTTCTATTTTCTCTTTTATTGTGCTTGAATTTTTTAATACGAGTTTTATTAAATCATTTGAGCTTGTGTTTACCCAGTATGGCATTAATTTTCTATCTGTTAGGTAATTTAATATACTCCATGGGTTATATATTTCACTGGTATTTCCTATTGTATATCCATCATACCATTTTTTTATTTCTTCTTTTTCATCTTCTATATTAAAGTCTTTTATAATTTTGTCCATTTCTTCTTCTGTTATTCCGAAATCACTACTAAATTCATTATCTAGAACTGTAAATACTTTAAAATTGTTTGCTCCGGCTAAATATGCTTTCTTTTGCGATTCTTGATACTCCTGTTAGTACTGTTTTTTCTAAGTATGGATTGTCTTTAAATGTTGTTCCATAAAAGTTTTTAAAAAATTTTACAGCTTCATCATAATACCCTTCTACATAGGCATCTTGCAATGGTACATCATATTCATCTATAAGCAAGATTACTGGTTTTTCATATTCTTTATATAATAGTCTTGTTAATAGTTTTAAAGCATTTTGCATGTCTAATTCTTCTGCTTTTAGGTTTAGTATTTTGCTAAACATTTCTTTTTCTACATCTAGTAGTTTATCACTTTTTAATAAATTTGCAAAATCTATGTATAGTTCTACAAGTTCTGTTTTTAGAGATAATAACATTTTTTCGAAGGTCGTATTTCTTACGTCTTTTAGTGTTACATATATTACTGGGTAAAAACCAAGTTTTGATGTGTATTCTTCTCCTTGATTCATTATTTTTAAGCCTTCAAATAGTTCCTTAGTATTTTTTTGTGTGCAGTCAAAATAGTATCTTAACATGCTCATGTTTAAAGTTTTTCCGAATCTTCTTGGTCTTGTGATTAATGCTATTTCACTTTTATTGTCTAATATGTCTTTTATAAATAATGACTTATCTATATAATAGTATTTTTTTATTCGCATTTTTTTGAAATCACTTGTTCCTATTCCAATATCATACATGAGGGTTCCTCCTTTTTTTGAGTTTGATATTACATTTATGCGGTTATTTTTATAGTATTATTTTACTATATATGTATTAAATTAGCAAGTAATAAAATATCAAAAATGTTAAAAGAGGCAGGCTTTAGATACTTTTGGGCGTTTTTATACAAAAAAGAGAAAAAGTTTCCCTTTCCTCTTTACTATATTTCCATTTGACTTCCCAAAAATGCTGCTGCTGATTGTGCTACTTTTTTCTCAACTTCATTCATTTTTGCATTTGCATCTTTAGACATTAGAATAACTGTTCCTATAGTATCCCCATTAGAAATAATTGGATATACAACTTGTGCATTATGTTTTCTTGCATTGTTGTCATTTTTTACAATAGGCATTGCTAAATCACTGTTGTCCTTACTTGTATATACTTCTTTATCTTCCATAAGTTGTTCAAGTTCTTTGCTTACATCTTGTTCTAAAAATTCTTTTTTAGATCCCCCTGATACTGCAATTATTGTATCTTTATCTGTTATACATGCAATATGTCCTGTTGTTTTTGATAATGTTTCTGCATAACCTGATGCAAATTCTGAAAGTTCCCCTATTGGAGAATATTTTTTTAGTATTACTTGACCTTCTCTATCTGTAAAAATTTCTAGTGGGTCTCCTTCTTTTATTCTTAATGTTTTTCTTATTTCTTTTGGAATTACTACTCTTCCTAAATCATCTATTCTTCTTACTACACCTGTTGCTTTCATAATTTTCCTCCTTTTAATTTATGTCTACTTTTATTATGTCAAAAGAGGAAATTTTTATACATTTTTTTATTATTTTTCTTTTTTGCTATGTTTTGTGTTTACATTTTTTATTATTATTTTCTTGTTTTTCTTCTTTTATTTTAATTTAATTTTACATTTTTATCATTCAATTTTATTTTAATTTTTAATTCTAGCCTAATAGTCACTTTTTGTTTTTCATTATATTTTTTATTATTTAATTTTATTTATACTAATTTTTATTTCTAACCTAATAGTCTTCTACCCTTCTGATCTTCATTATAAAGTTCAATTATATACCCTAAATTTTTTGTAAAATCTCTTAGCATTACCATTTTTATTGTTGTTTCTTTTCCATTTAAGTAATTATCTAAAACTTGTTTTAATTGCTCTAAATTTTTAAGTTCTGGTTGCAATTTTTTTGCATTTTTTATCGCTCTATTTAACATTCTTTCTTTTATTATAACTATATCTTCATTTGAAGCACAAGATATTCTTTGGAATAGTTGGAATACATCATAATATTTAAATATTGGTATATCCATACATTCTTTGTCAAATCTTTCATAAAATTGTTCCATTTTCATAGGAATACATTTAAATATTTCTTCTGCTTTTTCTTTGTACATTTTTTCAAGTAGCTGTGTATTTAAGTTATTAAAGTGTTGTAAAATTTCTTCCATATCATCTTTCCAATTTTCTACTGCTATTTTATCTAGTTCTTCTTCAACATTTGGACAATATTCAGATTTTAAAGATGCTATGTTCATTCCATTTAAAAATACATTTTTTAGAGTTTTTATGTCATAGTCTATTAATCCTTTTTTTACAAAGTAACTAAAATATGCATATATTTTTACTATATCTATTAAAACTATATTTCCTGCTTTTACATCTTCTATTATTGATTTTATTACTTTTTCAAATTCATCATCAGAAATTTTCCAATACTCTTCTGTTAACAATCTTCTATATCCTGGCAAATTTTCTATATCAACAGTATTTCTTATGTCTTCCATATCTTTTGTAAATAATTTCATATCAAATATTCTTGTTCTTACATAATATTCTATAAATTTGAAGAATCTGTAGTCTGATTTGAAGTTATAGTAGTAATTACTATCAAATTCTTTTATATAGAATTGTCTATTGTCAAGCAATACCCTTGAAGATACTAGTACTGATTTATATTCTTCATTATCTTGTATATTTACAAATTTGTCTTTTGTAACTTTTCCGGCTTTTATTTCAAATGATATTGCTATTGTGAATATTAGCATTGTTTGCATTACTCTGTGGCTTGTGTTTGGATAGCTCTTATTTACCATTTCATATATTTTTTTAAAGTCATTAAGTGAATGTTTTAAAATTCTTAAGTTTCGTGTTCCACTTCTTTCAAATGTAGATATTATTAGTTTTGTGTTTTCTCTTAAAAATCTTATTAAATCTTGGTCATTTTCATACCTCATTAAGATTCCATTTATTATATAGTCAAACTTAGGTGCATATTCAAAAGTTTCTCCAATTAGTTTTTCTTTTATTCTTTCGTAATCATTTGCTTTGTCAAATACATGCTCAATTTTATCTCTAATTTTTTCTACCATTGGTTTGTCTGCTTTATTTAATTCACCTTGCTTGTCTAAAAGATATGTTGCTATAAATGTTTTCATTTCTAAATTAGAACTTTTAAGTTTAGTTGCAAGTTCTTTTTCATTACAGATTATTATTGTTTTTATATGATCATGTTCTACAAAGTTATTTATATAACCCAAAATATCTATAACATCAACATTTGCTCTTTCTAGGTCATCAAAACATAAAACTTTATCATCTGTTGCAAAAAAGTCTGAATAATCTATTTTGTCTCCATTTTGAGTTACACCAAAAAAGTTTGCCATATCCAATCCTGTTTTTGCATATTCAGGTATTGTTGTTTGGTGGTTTGCATCCATAAACTTTCTTAAGTTCTTGTCCATTAATTGTGTTGTTTCAATAAATATTTTTTTGCTGATTTCCTCTAGGTTTGATATTCCATATAATGACATATAAATTGTTGTATATCTTTTTCCGTTAAGTTGCATAGATTCAATCTTTTTCTTTATCTTGTTATTCCAAAAATATGTCTTTCCTGAACCCCATTCACCATTAATCATTATTGCATAATCTGTGTAATCTGACCTTACATAATCTAATATGCTTTCTACTAAATCTTCCATTTGCTCCTCCTTTGTTTTTTTATTAATTCATAGTGTAGTTTTATTTTTAGTTGATAAATTTATATATTTATTTTTTACACTCTAATTTTTGAAAATTTAATCTTTTGCTAAAACAAAAACATCTATATTTTTTGGTTTTGCCTCACTTAAAACCTTGCAACATTCGCTTGCTGTATTGCCTGTTGTGTATATATCATCAATAAGCAAAATCTCTTTTCCTTCTAAATTAATATTCTTATTTAACATATATACTCCTAATATATTTGTTTCTCTTTCGTTTTTGCCTAGTTTATTTTGCTCTTTATTATCTTTTATTTTGTACAAAATATTATAATTACATTCTATTTTTAAGAATTTTGCAAGTTTATTTGCTATTAAAAAACTTTGGTTATAGCCTCTACTTTTTAACCTATTTTTGCTAATTGGTACTGGTATGATTTTATCATATTTTTTTAAAAATTCAAATAATTCTTGATTATTTAATATAAAATTTACAAAAGTATTATAGATAAAAGATTTTTCATTAAATTTATAATTAATAAGCATATTCCTTATAGCACCTTCATATGGAAATAAATAAATAAGATTAGAAAAATACTTACTATTCACATTTTCTCTATTGCAAACATTATACTCCTTAAGCCTATTCTGACATTTTCTGCAAAGCCCATTCTCTGCTATTTCTCCACAAATGCCACACACTTGTGGATATAGTATATTTAATAATTTGTTTTTCTTAATCACTCCTAGTCTGTTTTTCGTTTTGTCCTATTTGAGAAACAGTTTATTTTAGGACATTTTGTTATTTTTTCATTTTGTCTATTGAAAGACTGTTCCAAATAGATATTTTAATTTCTTTAAAAATTTTCACTTTTTTTCAAAGGTCCGTCACTAAAATCCCGGCTAGCCGGGATTTTAAGGACCGTCCCTTAATCCCGTTAGTTTATATTGCAAGCCTGTGTTTCTTTTTTTGCTGTCTACGTTGTCTATCATGAAGTTTACTATTTGTTCGTCTCCTATTATTATTAGTAGTTTTTTGGCTCTGGTTATTCCTGTGTATAGTAGGTTTCTTGTGAGTAACATTTTCGATGCTCTTGGCACTACCATTATTACTACGTCGAATTCGCTTCCGTTGTGCTTTGTGGATTGTTATTGCATAGCTGTGTTCTATTTGGTCTAGTTCTGTGTATTGGTAGGTTGCTGTTTTTTCGTCGTCGAATTTTATTTCTACTGTTTTTTCTCTTTCGTTTATGTTTGTTATTGTTCCCATTTCTCCGTTAAATACTCCGTTTCCTATTTCTGGTTTGCCTGTTTTTGTTTGTTTTTCCCAGTAGATGTCATAGTTGTTTTTTATTTGCATTATTCTGTCTCCTGGTCTATATGTTGCATTTAGGTTTGCTTTTTCTGGCATTCCTTCTTTTGATGGGTTTAGTACTGCTTGGAGTGCTTTGTTTAGTTCTTTGGTTCCGAGCAATCCTTTTTTTGTTGGGGTTAGTACTTGTATGTTTTGGAAAAAGTCGTAGTCTCCATAGTTTTTTAGTCTTCCTGTACATAGTGAGATTACTTCTTTTAGTATTTTTTCTTGGTTTGGTTGTTTTATAAAGAAAAAGTCTTGGTTTAGTTCGTTTTCTATGTCGTCTTTTGCTAAAAATCTTTCTCCTTGGTTTACTCTGTGGGCATTTAAGATTATTTTACTTTGTGCAGCTTGTCTGAAAATTTTGTCTAGGTGTACTGTTTCTATTTTTTCTGATTCGATTAGGTCTTTTAGTACTGTTCCAGGTCCTACAGATGGAAGTTGGTCTTGGTCTCCTACTAGTACTAGTTTTGTGCCTTGGTATATACATTTTAGTAGATAATCTATTAAGAACATGTCTACCATTGAAAGCTCGTCTACTACTACTACATCTCCGTCTATTGGTGCTCCTTCATAGTCTTGGTGCCTTGCATATATTCCTTCATCGTCTAGTTTTCCTATACTAAGTAATCTATGTAAGGTTGAAGCTTCCTTTCCTGTTGCTTCTGTCATTTTTTTTGCTGCTCTTCCTGTTGGTGCAGCAAGGACTACTTTTTTTCCTCTTCCTTCATATAGGTCTATTATTGTTTTTATTATTGTGGTTTTTCCTGTTCCCGGTCCTCCTGTTATTATTGTGACATTGTTTTCATTTATTGCTTTTATTGCTTGTTTTTGCTTTTCTGATAGTTCTATTTCTGATGTTTTTTCTAGTTTTTTTAGTGCTGAGTCTATGTGTTCTATTTTTTTTAGGTTTTTACTGTTTTGCAATTTATTTATTCTTAATGCTATTTCTTGCTCTGTGTAATAAAAACTTGCAAGATATACCCATTCTTCTTTGTTTCTTTCTTCTATTACTATTTCATCTTTTACTTTTAAGTTAATTAAATTGTCTTCTATTGTTTCTGATGATACATCTAATAGCATTACTACAAATTCTATTAGGTTTTGTTTTAGTGTGCAAGAATGACCATTGTTTGTTACTCTAATTAAGCTATATTTTATTCCACTTTGTACTCTTTTTTCATTGTCATAATTTATACCAAGTTTAAGTGCCATTTTGTCTATTTGGGTAAAGTCTACTCCTCTTGCAAGGTCAATTAATATATATGGATCATTTTCGATTTTTTCTATTGCATCTATTCCTAAGTTATCATATATCTTTTTGGCATTTTCTACACTTATTCCAAATCTTTCTAAAAATGCTACTATTTGCCATACTTCTTGTCCTTCTATAAAGCTTTCTGATATTTCTCTTGCTTTTTCTTCTGTTATTCCTTTTACTTCTGAAAGTCTGATTGGGTCATATTTTAGTATGTTTAATGTGTCTATTCCGAATTTTTTTGTTATTCTTTTTGCTATGGCTTCTCCTATTCCTTTTATATTTGCATTTGCTAGGTATTTTTCTATAGCCTTAACCGTTTCTGGCATTAGTTTTTCGAATGTGGTTATTTTAAATTGCCTGCCATATTCTTTGTGCTCTACAAAATTTCCAATTAGTTTTAGCATGTCTCCTTTTTTTACAAATGGTAGATAGCCGGACTACTGTTGTTTCTTCGTCTTCTGCACCAAATACTGCTATTGTGTAACTGTTTAGTTCATTTTGATATATGATGTCTTCTACTTCTCCTTTGATTTCCAATTTTTTCTCCTTTTCATTTTTTGGTTTGTATGTAGCTATTTTACTATAAGAAACAATAAAAATCAATATTATATATTAGCAATATTGTTCTTTTATATTAGCAATATTGTTCTTTTATATATTAGTAATATTGTTTATTTATACATTATCAATATTGTCCATTTATGCATTATCAATATTGTTCATTTATACATTATCAATATTGTCCATTATTTCTTTACATTCTTTCCAAGTTGTTGCCTTTATAATGTCATAATCGTCTGCTAATTTTTTTTCTATTTCTTTTGTATCATCATTTGAATTTAAATCTGCAAGTATTATGTTTTTTACTGTGTCTTCCTTTCCATATAGTATTTTAAAAATCATTGAACGCATAAATCCTTCTATTTGATCTTCTTGGTTTTTGGTTGCGACTATTAAATATATTCCAGAAGATTTTAGTTTTGTATATGAATATACATATATTATATTTTTTATAATTTCAAATAAACCATATATTGCTAGTGTCCAAAATATTGTATGTAATATAAAATCTAACATTTTTTGCCTCCTTGCTTTTATAGTATGTATTTAATAGTTATTTTGTTACAATTTACAACAAACGGGAAAGAGGGACGGTCCTTAAAATCCCGGCTAGCCGGGATTTTAAGGACCGTCCCTCTTTCCCGTTTTAGCTAGTCCCTCTTTCCCGTTTTTTTAATAATAACTTGAAAATCATTAAATAAAATGATATTATTTTATAGAAATTTTATAAAAGGATTGATGATTATGGCATTTGACGGAATTGTTACAAAAGCAATTTGCTCTGAACTTGAAGAACTTTCAGGAGCACGTATTGATAAAATTTTTGAACCTGACAAAAATACTATTTTAATTGGATTTTATATAAATAATGCAAATTATTGTTTAAATATATGTTTAGATGCAACTAACTGTAGGCTTAACTTAACCACACACCAAAAAGCAAACCCTAAAGTAGCACCTAATTTTTGTATGGTTCTTAGAAAATATTTAATAGGTATGAGAATAAAAAATTTTGTTACAAATGATTTAGAAAGAGTTGTAACTATTGAGCTTGAAGGTTTTAATGATATAGATGATATTATAAGTTATAAACTAATTGTTGAATTAATGGGCAAACATTGTAATGTAATTTTGTTAGATGAAACTAATACAATTATAGATTGCCTAAGACATATTACAATTAAAGATGATAGCAATAACAAAACTCGAAATCTTTTGCCTCATTCAAAATATAAATACCCTACTACTACTAAACTAAATTTCATGGACACAAGTTTTGATGAATTTAAAAAAATCATAGATGATAATTATATTGATACAAATACTGATACTAATTATAATAACAATACTTCTACTAATATCACAAAATTATTAGCAAATACTTTTAATGGTTTTAGTAAATCCTTTGTGCAAAATTCATTAAATTATTTAAACCTTAATCTAGACAGTATTTCTTCAATACGTAAATTATATGATTATTTTAAACTTATTATAAATAATACTGATAGTTTAGCTTTGACATTTAAAACTGTTACTAATGAAAAAAATAAGAAAGATTACTTTTTGGTGCCAAGTGGTGATGAAGTTACTCAAAACAATAACACTACCCCTAATCTAAATTTAAACTTTTTTATTGACGATTTTTATTACCAAAAAGAATCTTCTGAAAGTTTCAAATTATACAGAAATAGCATTTTAAAACTAATACTTGAAATTTTGAAAAAATATAATACAAGACTTTTGCATATAGATGAAAAATTAAAAGAATGTGAAAATATGGATACATATAAAAAATATGGTGAACTAATTACAGCAAATCTATATAAAATTGAAAATAAAAACTTAAGTTATGTTGAAGTAGAAGATTATTATAACAATTTAGAGAAAATTAAAATCCCTTTAAACAAAAAATACTTGCCTAATGTAAATGCAAAAATGTATTTTAAAAAATATTCAAAACTTAAAAACACGTTAGAGATTGTAACTATTCAAAAAGAGGAAACAAAAAGAGAATTATCATATATAGAAAGTATTGTTTACGAGTTAGAAAACTGTCATACAATAGAGGAAGTTTCTGAAATATATGATGAAATATCTGAGAATGTTATTTTTAAAGAAAAGCTTGAAAGTTATGCAAATAGTAAAACTAATAATATGAATAATAAAAACAACAAAATATATCTAAAGAAAAAACTTTTAAGCAAAAATAAAGAAGTAACTTTCAATCCTAATAAATATGTTGTAGATGGCTATACTGTTTTAGTTCGGACGTAATAATAAAGAAAATGATTATTTAACAATGAAATATGCAAATAAAACTGATTTATGGTTCCATACAAAAGATATCCACGGATCTCATACTATTTTAAGACTTGAAAATAAACCTGTTCCAGATGATACTACTTTAGCCAAAGTTGCAACTATTGCAGCACTACATAGTAAGGCTAAAAATTCATCTAATGTGCCAGTTGATTTTTGTGAAGTAAAATATGTAAAAAAGCCAAATGGTGGTAAACCTGGGATGGTTATTTATACACATAATAGGACTTTGGTTGTAACACCGTAAACTTTAATAACCCCAAAATGTTAAATTTTATTATCTAACATTTTGGGGTTACTTCACCGCTTCATATCTTTAAAATTCATATCAAATTACTAAAATATAAACATAGTCATTAGAATTTATATCAAATTACCAAAATATAAGCATAGTCAAAAGTGTAGCCACTACAATTTGACTTCTTGTTAAATCACCTGGCAATAAATCTAATTCTTCTGTAGTTTTTTCATCTGCATAGCTTACTTCATAATACCCTACATCTTCTGCTTTAAAATACAATGCAAATTCTTCTTTGCTTCCTACTTCTAAGTTTTCTACATCTATGTATTTTGTTCCCACATTTACATCTCTTTCAGAATATATATCTATTCTTACATATTTTTTATTAATAGGATTTTCTGCATCATTTGTTATAGTTCCTTTTATTCTTGCATTTACTTTTGTTGCTTCTGCTTGGTATACTGTAACTTGGTCTAAGTTATCTTTTCTTCCTATTTGATGATATGATGAATTTAAACTAACATTTATTAAAAATTCTGAAAATATTATAAATCCAACTAATATTAATACATATATTAAAAATGTTTTCATTCTACTCATTTTTTATTTTCTCCTTATTTTTCTATTTTAATATTCTATTTTTTATTAATATTCCGTATTTATGCTTTATACTTTAAAATTCTATATTAGAGCAATTTTTTATTAATATTCAATATTTATATCTCATATTTTATGTTTTTTATTGGAGTAATTATTAATCTTTAGTTCTGTAATTTACAATATTTTCTTTTGTCTTGTTTTTCCATATTTTATTTTTATAATTTATATTATTTTCTTTTGTCTTGTTTTTCCATTTTTTATTTTTATAATTTATATTATTTTCTTTTGTTTTATTTCTACTATATTCTATTTTTTATAAATTAAGTTATTTTTCTAAAAAATCTTTAACAAATATATTATACCAGAAAAACCTCTATTTTTCAAGGCTGCACCTTTCTTTTCCACATATATCTTCAAAAATTTCTAAAATTTCTTTATTTAAATAAATTTGTCCACAAAGCTTTCTTTCCCCATTTATGTTTACATATACATTTATATTATTTTTGTCTCCTCCAAAGTATTTTATAGCTCCTCTTAGCTTACTTTTTTCTTTTTCTTCTAAGTTTGTTATGTCTATTACAAATATGTTTTGCTTTTGCTCTCCAAAGTCTTTTATTTCATTTGCAATTATTGTTGGCATATCATCTTCTCTTATGCTTAACCTTCCATTTACCATTACAATGTTTTCTTCTACTATTGAGTCTTTTCCTTTTAAATATGCATTTTCAAATACAATAACTTCTGATGTACCATATAAATCTTCTATTGATACAAATGCCATTATTTTGTTATTTTTGGTGTATTTTTTCTTTATGGTTGTTATTATTCCTGCATATTTTACTCTTTGTCCATCTACATATTTGGGTTTATTCATAGATACTAATTTTTCGCTTGCTTCTATACTTCCATCTTCTTGCATATTATTTGCTTCCATTTGGTTTGCTATATTTCTTAGTTCTAATGTATTTATTGTAGTTTGGGCTTCTATTTGTGTTCTTAGCTTTTCTAGTGGGTGGCCTGATAGGTAAAATCCAAGCATTTCTTTTTCCATTGATAATAGTTCTTTGTTTGACATTTCAGGGTGTTCTTCAAATACATATTTTTTTTCTTGCATTTTTTCTTTTTGCTCTTCTGTTCCTAAGTCAAACATTGATACTTGTCCATTTAGTCCTTTTTTGTTACTTATTTGTATTGCATCTAATATTGATTCAAATGAGGCAAGTAGTGTTGCTCTTGTTTGTGGAAATTCAGAAAATACTCCTGCTTTTATTAAACTTTCTACACATTTTTTGTTTACCTGTTCGTCTGCAATTCTTTCGCAAAAATCTATAAAGCTTTTATATTCTCCGTGTTCTTTTCTTTCTTTTACAATGTTATCTACTGGTACTGTTCCAACATTTTTTATGCTTCCTAATCCAAAACGAATTTTTCCTTCTTCTACTGTAAATTTAGTACCACTTTTGTTTATATCTGGTTTTAAAATTTGTATTCCTAAAGTTTTACATTCATCTATATATTGTGGTATTTTATCTAGGTTTCCAAGAAAACTATTTAATGTTGCTGCCATAAATTCTGCTGGATAATATGTTTTTAAATATGCTGTTCTATATGCTACTACTGCATAACATGCTGCATGTGATTTATTAAATGCATATTTTGCAAATTCTGCCATTTCGTCAAATATTTTGTTTGCAGATTCTGCGTCTATTCCATTTCTTACACATCCTGGGACTATTACATTTCCTTGTTCATCTGTTTGACCATTTATAAATACTTCTCTTTCTTTTGCCATTACATCTAGCTTCTTTTTTCCCATGGCACGTCTTACTAAGTCTGCTCTTCCGAAGTGAGTAGCCTGCTAGGTCTCTTACTATTTGCATTACTTGTTCTTGGTATACCATACATCCATATGTTACATTTAGTATTGGCTCTAAGCTTGGGTGTGTGTATTCGTTGTGACCTGGATTTTTCTTTCCTTTTATATATCTTGGTATTTGGTCCATTGGCCCTGGTCTATATAGTGACACTCCTGCTATTAAATCTTCTAGGCAGTCTGGTTTTAGTTCTTTCATAAAGTTTGTCATTCCTTGTGATTCAAATTGGAATACTCCACAAGTTTTTCCTTCTTGCCATAATTTGTATACTTTAGGGTCTGACATTTCTTTATCAAATTTTACATCTATGCCTTTGTCTTTTTTTACTAAATTTATGGTGTCTTGGATAACTGTTAATGTTCTTAAGCCTAAGAAGTCCATTTTAAGCAAGCCTAATTCTTCTAGTGTTGTCATTATATATTGTGTTGATATTTGTCCATCTCTTACATATAGTGGTACATATGTGTCTACTGGATCTTTTGTTATAACTATACCACAAGCATGTGTTGAAGCCTGTCTTGGCATTCCTTCTAGTCCCATTGCTATATCTAAAATATTTTTTACTTGTTCATCATTTTCATACTTTTCTGCAAGTTCCTTATTTTCTTCTAACGCTTTTTTTATTGTTATATGTAATTCATTTGGTATCATTTTAGCTAATGTATCTGCTTCTGCATATGGAATGTCTAGAACTCTTGATACATCTCTTATAACCATTCTTGCAGACATTGTTCCAAATGTTATTATTTGGGATACATGGTCGTGCCCATATTTTCTTGATACATAATCTATAACTTCTTGTCTTCTTTCATAACAAAAGTCAACATCAAAATCAGGCATGCTTACTCTTTCTGGATTTAAAAATCTTTCGAAAATTAAACCATATTTGATTGGGTCTATATCTGTTATTCCTATTGCATATGCTAAAATTGACCCAGCCCCTGAACCACGCCCTGGTCCTACTGGAATTCCTTGAGATTTAGCATAATGTATAAAGTCCCATACTATTAGGTAATAGTCTACATATCCCATTTTTTGAATTACACTAAGCTCATATTCTGCCCTTTTTAATATTTCATCTGACAAGTTTTCTCCATATCTTTCTTTTAGTCCATCATCACATAATTTTTTTAGATAATCATAATGTGTTTTGTATTCTGGTGGTACATCATAATTTGGAAGTATTGTGTGACCAAATTCAAATTCTACATTACATTCATCTGCAATTTTTACTGTATTTTCGATTGCATCTGGAAAGTTTTTAAAATATTCTATCATTTCTTCTTTAGACTTTACATATAGTTCTTCTGTATCAAACCTCATTCTATCAGGGTCACTCATTCTTTTTCCTGTTTGAATACAAAGCAAAACTTCATGGTTATATGCATCTTCTTTTTTTAAATAATGTGCATCATTTGTTGCAACTATTGGAATATCTAATTTTCTTGCAAGATTTACTAGTTTTTGGTTTGCTAAAACTTGCTCTTTTATTCCATTATTTTGAAGCTCAATATAATAATCTTTTCCAAAAACTTGCTTGTGCCATTTAGCAATCTCCTCTGCTTTTTGCGTTTCGCCATTTAATAAAGCTTGGTTCACCGCTCCTGCTAAACAACCACTAAGCACAATTAAGCCATCTTTATATTTTTCCAAAATCTCTAAATCAATTCTTGGTTTATAATAATAGCCATCTACAAACCCAAGAGACACAAGTTTACTTAAATTTTTATAACCTTGGTTATTTTTAGCAAGTAAAATTAAATGGTAATAATGGTTATCTATATTTGGCTCTTTATCAAACCTTGAACGTGGTGCAACATATACTTCACAACCTATAATAGGCTTAATTCCTTCCTTTTTGCAAGCTTTATAAAAATCAATTACACCATACATAACCCCATGGTCTGTTATGGCAATAGCCTTCATTCCAAGCTCTTTAGCCCTTACTGGCAGGTCTTTAATTCTATTTGCTCCATCAAGTAAGCTAAATTCACTATGTATATGTAGATGCACAAAATCTTCCATTTTACCTTTCTCCTCTTTTTATCACTTTTAATCTATTTTCGTCCCAATTGTGGATTGTATTCTTTTGGACAGTTTACACTTTCAGTCAATTTTTGTTCCACTCGAGGGGCAGTCCCTTTAGAGAACATTTTACACTCTTAGTCTATTTTTGTCCCAATTGGAGGACGGTCCCTTTTTGGGGACACTTTTATTTTTTTAGACAATGTATGTATTCTATTGTATAATTCTTTTTGTATTTTCTTTTATTGTCTGCTTTGTATCTTTTATGCTCTTTTTGATATCTTTTATATGTACCATATTTTGACATTATTTCTTTTATTCGGTCTAAGTTTACTATTCCTTCGTCATTGTAGCTTAGTAAAATATATTTAAATTTTGCATTTTTTATTAAATCTTCTAAGGCAAGTTCTACTTCTTGTTTCTTGCAGTATTTTGATCTTTTTGTTTCTTCTTTTCTTACTCCTGTTTTTCCTTTTATTTCTGGGTTATCATATAATGCTATTGTTTCTAATATGTGATAATTTGTATCATATTTCCTTGTGTTGTATGGTGGGTCTAAATATAATATGTCTCCTGATATTTCGTTTATTAGCTCGTTTGCGTCTTTTCGGGTGACTAGATATTTTTTATTGTTTGGGTTTATTACTATTTCTAGCGGTTCTAGTTTTAGCTCTTTTTGTGCTGAATGTTTTATATTTTTTAAAAATGCTTCATATACTGATGCTGTGTTTGCAACTTTGTCTGCTGCTTCTAGTAATGATGCTAGTAAATAATAATATTCGTTTTCTGTAAGTAACATATCTTTTTTCCATTCTTCTATTTGCATTCTTATTGAATCTATTTTTATTGCATTTCTTTCGGTAAAATATTGTCTTTGGTACTCTCCGATTTTTGGTGCCTTCCATTGTATAATTATTATATATAAATCCTTTTTTATCTTCTAAGTAATTTAAAAATTTGAAAACATTATCTATTCCTATATTTTTTAAGTTGTTAAATTCTATCTGCTTATTATTTTCTATATAATGTTTTGATAATACATAACTATAATATTGTATATCATTAGATATAATATTATAGTTGTATCTTTTAAAATATTTTCCAACACAAGATGTTCCTGCAAAAATATCACATAATGTAATATCTTGATCTTTTTTTGGGTTTATAAAATCTTGTATTGTGTCATCTATATAATTTAATATTGATAATTTTGATCCTATATAGTTCATTTTTTAGTTCTCCTTTTGCCAATTTTACATTTTTGCTTTTTTGATTTTGTTTTATTTGGATAAATGAAATATTTTAGTTTGAGGACGTTACTTAAGTTTCAAGAAACGTCCTCTTTTTTTGTATGGAAATTATTTTTTATTTAAATATTTTCCATATACATTAAGAAGTATTTTACTTCTTGATTTTTAGTTTTTTGTTGCAAGAAATTATAAGGTACAATATCCAAGAAGTATGGACCAGATAATTTGATTTGATCTTCTTATCCTTAGAACTTCCCTTTTGTTTGCTTTATTTTTTACAATTACAAATGGGACATCTTGAGTTCTATAGATTTGCTCATCAATTTCAATTGATTCTATGTCTTCTACTTTGTCTAGAAACTTAGTTGCGACTTCATTGTCATTGATGAAACCTCTTTTTAGCCCCTCCATTTGATAGATAAATTTTTCTCTATCTACCAATACTTTTTTTCCTTCTTTTGAACCTGTTTTGAAAAAGATTATTTCAATATTTTTCCGCAACATAAAAATTCCTCCTTTTGCATTTTCAATAGATGAAAATTTTTGCTAAGTTTTTTGTATGTAATGATTATATCATCTTTTATAGAATTGTGCAATTGTTATTTTTTCGCATATAAAAGAGGGTTCAAGTTAGAACCCTCAATTGTTGGATGACATTTCTAATAATAATGCCCATAAAATCATGTTTCTTTTTTTATCCAGAAACACTCTTTCTTGTTTAGGATCTTCTCCCATATAGATTGTTATCCAAGGAAGATCTTCTTCAAGGTAAATTTTATCCTGGATAGAAATTCCACAAAGATATGGTAACATCTCTTTCAGTCTTTTAGCTGTCTGGTCAGACTGGCTATTACGTACTTTATCTAATAGCTTTGCCACCCGTTGTTTTTCGACTTCTTTTGTTTCTCCATTTCTTAATACTTCAATTGTTTCTACCATATATATTCCTCCTTTGTTTAATAGTGTTCTTAAAAAAATAAGAACAAAATTCTAAAAGCTATATCTTTTATTATACCATATATTGTAAAAATATACAAGTATTTTTACATTTTTGTTCGCAAAATCTACATAATAATTGTATAATTTTTCCATTTCACTCATAAAATCCACATAATGATTGTACAATTTTTTAATTTTACTTGCAAAATCTATGGTTTCCTATTGTCACTGTTACAGGTCTTGACCATATCCATTTATTTGTTGCCGTTTTTGGATTGAAATAGTAAATAGCTCCATAACTTGGATCCCAGCCATTTAAAGCATCTTGAGCAGCTTTTTTTGCTGTTGAATTTGGCGTTAAGTTTATTTGTCCATCTGCTACTGCATCATATGCACCTGATTGGTATACAACTCCTGCTAAAGTATTTGGAAATGAACTACTTTTTACTCTGTTTAGTGTAACTGCTGCAACTGCTACTTGCCCTGTATATGGCTCTCCTCTTGCTTCTGCATATACTACTCTTGCAAGAAGGTTTAAATCATTTGAATTAGTTGAAGATGTTCCTGTACTACTTGAACTAGACGAGTATATTCCCATTGCTTTCAAAGTTGCAGGACCTGCTATTCCATCTACTGTTAGTCCATTTTTTCTTTGAAAATATTTTACCGCTTCTAAAGTTTGGCTTCCAAATATTCCATCTATATTGCCATTATAATATCCCCATCTTTTTAATTTTGTTTGTATTTGTGTTACTTCACTTCCTCTGGATCCATATTTTGATAAAGCTTCAACTTCATTATTTTTAAAAAATATATAAAATATTGCAATTAAAATAGTTATAATTGTAAATATTATAAATAATAGTTTTTTTATACTTTTTGTTTTCATTTCTAATCACCCGCTAAAAAATTCTTTCATGACTATTTTTAGCATATTTACAATTATTATACATAAGAAAAGAAAAAACATTGAAAAGTTTCCCCATTTTTTTGTGCCATTTATTATTTATAGTTTTAAAACTATAGAGAAGCTCGCAAGGTGTTATTTATATAAAATTTATGCAATGACGAATGCGATTGGAACGATTGTAGCCCTTCTTAATATAAAATAAATGAGGAAGCGCGCAAGTGTCGCGAGAGGCTCGTTTGTTTTATATTTAGAAGGGCTAAATCGTGTATTGAGCCGAGGAATGGAATAAATTTTATATAAATAACACCTTGTGAGCGGTTTATTTTAAACTATATACTTAAGTTTACAACTTTGGCACAAAAAAATGGAGAAACTTTTTAAAACATTTTATTGAATTTTATTTTTTCTTATTTTTTAATTTTATGAACAATACCTACATAATACTGTTTCTAAACCTACCTCCAAATCTATTAATCCATTTTTATAGTTATAATCTAAATCAATTAATGATTGCAATATATTTTTTAACTCATTTTCATTAAAATATTTTGATTGCATTTTGTATTTGTTGACTAAAAATGTTTGGTTTGGTTTTAAACTTAATGAATATATCATATCTTTATTATTTTTTATTGCGATTTTAGTAAAATATAATTTTTTAAAATGATTATATAGTGTTATTAAAATTTTTTGTATTGGTTCTTTTTCATATATTAGATTTTTTAGAACTAATAAACTTTGTGATATATTTCTTTTTCCTAAATTGTCTGTTAAATCAAATATTACACTTTCAAGCTTTTTGGTTGATAATTTATCTATATCTTCTTTTTGTATTTTTCCACCGCATCCTGCATATTCTATTAGTTTTCTTATTTCATTTATTATATCTTGCATACTTGTTCCGACACATTCTAAGAAGTATTGTGCACTTGCGTTTTCTATTGTTACATTATACATTTTACATATTTCTTTTATTCTTGATATTAATTGCACTGGCTTTTGGTAGTCTACTTTGCATACTACTCCATTTTTTTCAATTATTTGAACAAGTTCTTGTTTTTCTACTTCTTGCTCTATGAATACTAATATAATGCTTTCGTTTATTATATCCATATTTTGTGTAATATAATTTCCTAGCTTTTCTTTAAAATTTGCAAGTTCAGAAGACTTTCTTTTTCCTTCTTTTTTGAATAGGTTTGAATTCTTTACTACTATTAGCTTTTTTGGGTATCCAAAACTTGGTGTTTCTATGTCTTGGATTAATTCAGTTATATTTGTTTCGTCTATTAAAATGTAATTTATTCCTTTTATACATTCACCAAATATGTTTTTTATTTTTTTTAGTGCTGTTTCTATTAAGTATTGCTCTTCTCCATAAAAAAGATATATACTATTTACTTTACCGCTTCTTAGGTCTTTTTCTATATTTTCAAATAATTGCATATTTAATTCCTTGTATTATTTATTTAGGTTTTTAATAGAGGTTTTACCTATAAACCTATTACTTTTATAGTTATATTTTTATATAATTATTAAAAATAGATATAGCATTGCTCATCATTTTTTGAGCTTTAGCATTTATAGTTTTTGTACAAATTTACTTGAGTGTGCATGGCATATTGCCATTGCCATACTGTCTGTTATGTCGTCTAACTTTGGTAATTTTTCTTCGTTTAATATCATTTTTACCATTCTTTGTACTTGAATTTTATCTGCTCTACCATATCCTGTTACTGCTTGTTTTACTTGCAATGGTGTGTATTCATATATGTCTAAATTGTTTTGCCTTGCTGTCATTAATATTACTCCTCTTGCTTGTGCTACATTTATGGCTGTTTTTGCATTGTTGTTGAAAAATAGTTCTTCTATTGCCATGGCATCTGGTTCGTAATGTTTTATTATTTCGTCTAATTCTTTGTTTATTTTTTCTAGCCTTAGTGGAAATGATGTTTTGGCTTGTGTTAGTATTGCTCCTGATGTTACTAAATTAAATTTATTTCCTATATAATCTATTATACTATATCCTGTTATAGCAAATCCTGGATCTATTCCTAGTACTCTCATAATTACCTCTTTTTCATTTGAACTTTTGTTCTATTATAACATATAATTTGCTTTTTTCAAGTGATTTTTTAAAATTAACCCATTATTTTCATTACTTCTAGTACTATTTTCCAAATTCCAAATGCTCCAAATATTACAAACACACCTATTATATATGGAAATAATTGTTCTTTTATTTTTGCTTGTCCATCTGCTGATGCATATAAAAATTTGATGCCTAATACAACACCCCATATTACTGTAATTATCATTCCTATTGCAAATAGTATATTGTATATTTTTGATATTCCCTCATCAAATGCATTTTGATTAACTGTATTTGAAAGATCTTGAGGTTTTACAAAATCATTTGCATCTGATACTATTTCATCAATTGTTTTATTTCTTTCTTCTGTTCCATCGATTCCTGTACTTTGATCTTCATTTATAGTAGTATTACTAGTTCCATTCATGATTTCTCCTTGTGACATATTCCAATATGGGTTTAATGTACGCCAAGCTTTTAATCTTTCTCCACTTAAGCCATCATTTTCTAATACATTGCTCCATTTATCCTTTACTTGCTCATCTGTTGGCACTGTCCAATTATTATCTTTTAAATATTGAATTATTTCATCAGAATTATAATTTAACATTTCATTTTTTTTATCTTTTTCATTTTCTACATTTTCTTTTAATGAAACATTTGCTATATTTCCTGTTCTTTGGTCATACTCTGTAACAATATATATACCCTCATCAACCCTTTTTTCGACTTCTTCTCTTAGATACGATCCCCATATTCCTGTAGTTCCTGTAGTTTGACCTGCACTATTAAACATTTCATTAAACCACGACATCGCCTGCTCATTAGATATCTGATCGAAAAATTGATTTCTTTTGTTTACTCTTTCTTGATCAACATAATATTGATTTCCAAAATAATTAGATACATAATTAGGATCATTTATAATCTTACTATTTGCTCTATATTCAGCAAAATCCTTAT
Source organism: uncultured Clostridia bacterium (assembly GCA_944386775.1). Taxonomy (GTDB): domain Bacteria; phylum Bacillota; class Clostridia; order TANB77; family CAG-508; genus CAG-269. The sequence goes on along the minus strand of CALXCJ010000021.1, from coordinate 3,418 downwards.
CATACTCTGCAAATGCATCCTCTATTTCTCTAGAAACTCTTGTAGCTGCAATTTCAGCTCCTAATACATATCCATTACATAAAAATAAAATTGTAAAAAGAATCAAACTTGTAAATATTTTATTGCTTTTTTTTGTCATTTTTTTCATCCCCTTTTTTAATCCTTTTTTAATTAATTATAATAATTAATTAAATTTATATATAACTCAAATTAGTGTTTGTTTAAAACTTATAGCCTTGAATAAAAATAAAAAATATTAATATTTTTTTATGTTTTTTTTTTTACAAATAGTGACATTTTTTTTTAGAAATGTTATAATTTATTTGTATTTTTTTATATTAATTAATTATTATACTTTATTAAATTTTTTATATTAACATAAGATTATCAAACTTTGTTGATACATTTTATAAATATATTATTAATCTTTAAACTATAATCTAACTAAAATTAATTTTCAAAACATAAAATATAATTCTTTCTATTCTGACATTTTTTATATTTAATTATTTAAAATTGAAGACAGTAAAAAACCCGCATAACTAAAATAAAATTTTAATTATCCAGGTTTTGAATATTATTTTTTAGTATTATCAATATATTTATTTAACTACAAAATTATAATTTTATTTTTATACATACATATTTTCTACCCAAATATTCCTCTCTTTTTAATAGGTGGCTGTTCGTTCATTGTTTTAGCAAGTTCTACTAAGAGTTCTCTTTGCTCTTTTGTAAGCCTTTTTGGGGTTTGAACATTTACTGTGAATATATAGTCACCTTGTGCAGATGAGTTTACAACTTTAAATCCTTTATTTCTAATTACAAATTTTGTTCCTGTTTGAGTTCCTTCTGGTATTTTATACATTACCTTTGTTCCATCTACCATTGGGATTTCTAAGTCTGCACCAAGTGTTGCTTGAGTTATTGTTATTGGTATGTCACATAGGACTGAGTTGCCATTTCTTTTAAAAATACTGTGTTTTTTTATTCTTACAGTAATATATAAGTCTCCGGTTTGGTCCTCCTTTTTCTCCTGGGTCTCCTTCTCCTCTTAATACTACTGTTTGGTTGTCATCAATTCCTGCTGGAATTTTTACTCTTATTTTTGGCTGTTTTCTAACTGTTCCTCTTCCTTTACATACATCACAAGGTTCGTTTATAATTTCTCCTGTTCCGTGGCAAGTGTTACACGTTCTAGTGGTTTGAACTTGACCAAGTATTGTATTTTGTACTTGTCTTACTTGACCTGTTCCTTTACATTCTGGACATTTTACTGGGCTTGTTCCAGGTCTTGCTCCTGTTCCATGGCAATTTGGACATTTTTCGTTTCTGTTTATTACAATTTCTTTTTCTACTCCTAAATATGATTCTTCAAATGTTATATCCATTTTTAAGTTTAAATCTGCACCTTTTCTTGGTCCATTCTGATTTCTTGAAGATTGTCTGCCAAATCCTCCTCCAAAAAATGATGAGAAAATATCTCCTAAGTCTCCAAAATCGCCAAATCCATCAAATCCAGAGCTAGAATATGAATAATATCCTCCTTGACCTCCAAATGGTCCTCCTGCTCCTCCGAAGCCTTGTGGTCCATCTGGTCCAAATTGATCATACATTTTTCTTTTTTGTGGATCAGATAAAGTTTCATATGCTTCGTTTACTTCTTTGAATTTAGCTTCTGCTTCTTCTTTATTATCTGGATTTGCATCTGGATGATATTTTTTTGCCATTCTTCTATATGCCTTTTTTATTTCATCATCTGTTGCATTTTTATTAACTCCTAAAACTTCATAATAATCTCTTTTTGTCGCCATTTTTTCATTCTCCTTTTTTTTATTTTATTTTATGATATAAAATTTAAGCTTTTTTAGTCTTGACTTTTATCATAATCCCTTTATCTTCCACAGCATAATAGATTTTTTAAGGGATTAAGGGAGTATCCCTTTAATCCCTATTGGTTTTTTTTTATTTAATTTTGTTATTTGCTTTTATTTTACTGCCTCTACATTATTTGCTTTCCTCTTTTTGATTTTACTTTCTATCTTTATTTATTGTCATCTTCTACTTTATAATCTGCATCATATACATTACCGTCATTTCCTGAATTTCCATTTGAGCTATTATCTGCTTGTGCTCCTGCATTTGCTGCATTTGGGTCAGCACCTTGTGCTCCATTTGGGTTTGCATTTTTATATAGTTTTTCAGACATATCATAGAATACTTTTGTTAGTTTTTCTGTTGCTTCTTTTATTTTTTCTGTGTCGTTTGTCTCAACTGCTTTTTTAGTATTTTCTATTTCTGTTTCTACTTTTGCTTTTTCTTCACTGCTAATTTTATCTCCTAAGTCTTTTAATGTTTTTTCACTGTTGTAAATTAGGCTTTCAGCATTATTTTTTACTTCTATTTCTTCTTTCTTTTTCTTGTCTTCTGCAGCATGTGCTTCTGCATCTTTTACTGCTTTTTCAATGTCTTCATCTGAAAGGTTTGTTGATGCTGTTATTGATACATTTTGTTCATTTCCTGTTGCCATATCTTTTGCTGATACGTGTACTATACCATTTGCATCTATATCAAATGTAACTTCTATTTGTGGTACTCCTCTTGGTGCTGCTGGAATTCCTGTTAATTGGAATCTTCCTAGAGTTTTGTTGTATGCTGCCATTTCTCTTTCACCTTGAAGAACATGGATTTCTACTGATGTTTGACCATCTGCTGCTGTTGAGAATATTTGTGATTTTTTAGTTGGTATTGTTGTGTTTCTTTCAATTAATTTTGTAAATACTCCACCATATGTTTCAATACCAAGTGAAAGTGGTGTTACATCTAGTAATACTAAGTCTTTAACATCTCCAGATAAAACTCCACCTTGAATTGCTGCACCAATTGCAACACATTCATCTGGGTTTATTCCTTTGTCTGGTTCTTTTCCTGTTATTTTTTTAACAACTTCTTGAACACATGGAACCCTTGTAGATCCACCAACTAGTAATACTTTATGAATATCATTTGCAGTTAAACCTGCATCTTTAAGTGCTTGGTTAACTGGTCCTTCTGTTGCATCTACTAAGTCTTTTATTAATTCTTCAAATTTTGCTCTTGTTAATGTTATATCTAAGTGTTTTGGTCCTGAACTGTCTGCTGTTATGAATGGTAAGTTAATTTGTGTTTGACCAACTCCTGATAATTCTATTTTTGCTTTTTCAGCAGCTTCTTTTAGTCTTTGCATTGCCATTTTGTCTTGTCTTAAATCGATTCCATTTGATTTTTTGAATTCATCTGCTAAGTAGTCTATTATTCTGTTATCAAAGTCATCTCCTCCTAAGTGTGTATTACCACTTGTTGATAAAACTTCAAATACACCATCACCAATATCTAGGATAGATACATCAAATGTTCCTCCACCTAAGTCATAGATTAA
>CALXCJ010000020.1 GCA_944386775.1 uncultured Clostridia bacterium | reverse complement strand
TTTATGGTACGGTCCTTAATCCAATAGCAAAAAGATGTTTGTTGTTGGATTTTTGCAATTTCCTATAACTTAAAAATTTACAATTCTTTAATATATTTTAATATATTTTTCAATATTATTTTATCTTTATCGTTCATATACCACAACTCCCGTTTTTTCAATTTCCTTTTCTATTTTTGAACCTTCATCTATTTCAGATTTTTCTATAACATCAACATCCTTATCAAATTTCTCTCTAATAATTTCAATAATAGCAAAAAACTTTAAACCCTTTATTTTTCCATTGCTATCTATTAAAATATCAATATCACTATCCTTAGTTGGAGTTTTTTTCGCATATGAACCAAATAAAATTGCTTTTTCTACATCAGTATCTTTTAAAACATCTTTTAACATTTTTCTTATATCATTAATAGAATAAATTTTTGTATTCATATATTCCCTTTATCATAATCAGTATATCACAAATTTTCAAAGAATTCTATATTAAAAATATAATTGTAAAAAAAAACAATAAATTACATATTAAAAAGCTAGCAATTTATTATACTAACTTTTTATATAAATTATTATATCTTTCAAAAAAATCACTGCCTTGTATAATTCAATCCAAAATCCTCGACACTTTCCCCATCAACTAAAAATTTCACTTCATTTACCTCTGTCAATTCAGTAACAGTATTCACAATACAATTAATCAAATTATCCTTCAAATTAACAGCATTATTATCAAAATTTAAAATCTCTGACGAAAAATCTATAATCAAACAATTTCCATCCAAAGTAACATTATTTAACTTAGTCCCTTGTGGAATTACAGAAATTAAATTTTCGTTTTTTGGTCCTTCTAAAAGTAAGTTAAGTATCTTTTCATATGGATTATTCATAATTTCTTTAATATCCACCATTCTAGCTTCCGGCTTAATTTCGCTTGTTTCTTTATCCACATAATACAGTGTAACTATAGTTTGCCTATATTGTTCTTCCGTAATTTCTTGTTCTGGTGTATATTCATTAATTTCTGAAGTTTCATTTCTTTCTTTCACATATTTAATACCAAAATATCCTGCAATAATTATTAATACTAGAATAGCCATAAAAATCAAAATAATTTTTTTACTTTTCATTTACAAACCTCCAAAATACTATTTACCTAATAATATTTTTTGTTTGTCCAATTTAGAACTATAAAAAAATATTTTTTCTTTTTTATTCATTTCTACTTTTATTTTCTAAATATTCTTCTACCATAGTTATTAATTCTTTAGCAGTTTCAATTTGTTGCATCGTTTTTTCTTTTGATGGTTCATATTCATCATCATAATCACAGTCTTCTCTAATTGTTTTTGCTTGAGCAATTTTACTTCCCATTTTTCTTGGAAATATTTCAGGTTTAACATAGTGTTGATTAAAATATGCTATTACATCTTTATGCCTTTTAAAATCTATTCTTTCCATTGCCAGTACAGCTCTTATAGAATAAAATATACTATAATATGCTCTATAATTTGCCCCTGATAAATCATTGTTATTATATAAAAGTTTAGCACTATTTAATGTTTCTTTTGCTTTATCTAATCTATATTTAGCAAAATCTATTGCTGTTTTTTCTTCTCCAATCATAGTTCCACCCCTTCTTTTTGTATATTCATATAAAATGGTATAACATTAGCTCTTGCATTATATTTGTCAATATTTTTTATTATTGGAGAAATGTATATCTCTTTATCTAATTCAATATTAAAAGCTAAATCACTTATTTTATCTCTATAATCTTCAATTTCTTTTTCATTTAAATCTGTTAAAATCATTATGTCTATATCAGAACTTTTATTATAATCTCCTCTAGCATATGAACCATATAATATTACCTTTTTTAGTCTACTTCCTAACATTTCTTTTATTTCTTTAATAAAATCATTTATTATTTTTTTCATATCATCTGACATTTATATCACTTCTTTCTATGTGGGATTTCCATTATATTGTAACATATTTTATTTTTTTTCTCAATAATTTAATTTATAAATTTTTTCAAAGTCCGTCCCTAAAATCCCGCTTAGCCGGGATTTTAAGGACCGTCCCTCAATCCCAGTTTTTTACATTTGACAAATTTGGTTTTTCCGTATAAAATTAATGTGATTATGCATAAAAATATATACAGAAAGGATGTAATTTTATGAGTGAAAATAATATTTTACACGTAGGTTTAGATGTTGGTTCTACTACTGTAAAGATTGTTGTTATGGATAACAATTTAAATACTATATATAAAGATTATCAAAGACATTTTTCAGATACTAAAAATACTGTTTGCAAGAGTTTGGAAAATCTTATTAAACAGTTTCCAAACTATATGTTTACTATAGCTCTTACTGGTTCTGGTGCAATGTCTGCAAGTAAGTTTTTGGGGGTTAATTTTATTCAAGAGGTTGTTTCTTGCAAGCGTGCTGTTGAGAAGTATATTCCAAAGACTGATGTTGTTATTGAGCTTGGTGGAGAGGATGCTAAGATTATTTATTTTGATAAGTCTATTGAGCAACGTATGAATGGTACTTGTGCTGGAGGTACTGGAGCATTTTTAGACCAAATGGCTTCTTTACTTCATACAGATACTGCTGGTTTAAATGAGCTTGCTAAAAACTATACTACTATATACCCTATTGCTTCAAGATGTGGAGTTTTTGCAAAAACTGATGTTCAACCTTTAATTAATGAAGGTGCTGCAAAAGAAGATATTGCTGTTTCAATTTTCCAAGCTGTTGTAAACCAGACTATAAGTGGACTTGCTTGTGGTAGACCTATAAGAGGTAATGTTGCATTTTTAGGTGGACCTCTTAATTATCTTTCTGAATTAAGAAAAAGGTTTGTAGAAACTTTAGGCTTAAAACCAGAAGAAGTAATAGTTCCAGAAGAAGCCCATCTTTTAGTTGCAAAGGGTGCTGCTTTAGATTCTTTAGATAGCACACCAGTAACTGCTGAAGAATTAAAACAAAAAATAGAAAATTTAAGAAATTCTCACGATAATACCACAGTGCCACTAGAACCATTATTTAAAAATAAAGAAGAATATGAACAATTTAAAGAAAGACATAAAAAGGCAACTGTTCCAAAAAAAGATTTATCTACATATAAAGGAGATTGCTACTTAGGAATTGATGCAGGTTCTACAACAACAAAACTAGTCTTAATTGATAATGAAGGAAACTTACTTTATTCTCTTTATGGAAGCAATGAAGGAAATCCTTTGCAAAGTGTTATGAAAATGCTTAAAGAACTTTACTCTAAAATGCCAAAAGACGCAAAACTTAGATTCAGCGGTGTAACAGGTTATGGAGAAAGCCTAATTCAAACAGCCCTAAATGTAGACTTAAATGAAATAGAAACAATTGCCCATTTTACAGCTGCCAAAAAATTTGAACCAGATGTAACAGCAATAATAGATATTGGTGGCCAAGATATGAAATACATAAAAATGAAAAATGGTGCAATAGACAATATCATGCTAAATGAAGCATGTTCATCAGGTTGTGGATCTTTTATTGAAACATTTGCAAAAAGCTTGAATTTAGAAATCTCAGAATTTGTAAAAGAAGCACTTGAATCTAAAAGACCTGTTGACTTAGGATCAAGATGTACTGTTTTTATGAACTCTAAAATAAAACAAGCCCAAAAAGAAGGATATTCTGTAGGAGACATTTCAAGTGGACTTTCATATTCTGTTATAAAAAATGCAATTCAAAAAGTTATGAAAGTAAGAGATGTTAATACTTTAGGAGATCATATAGTAGTACAAGGTGGAACTTTTTATAATGATGCAATCTTAAGAGCATTTGAAAAAATTGTAGGTAAAAATGTTGTAAGACCAGACATTTCAGGTTTAATGGGTGCATATGGAATGGCATTACTTGCAAAAGAACAATTTGAAGCAAACCTTGATATGGAATATTATTCAAAAATATTAAAAGCAGATGAATTAGATAAATTAGAAATAAAAGTAACATTTGCAAGATGCAATAACTGTGAAAACCATTGTAAATTAACAATTAATAAATTCAGCAATGGTGCAACTCACGTATCTGGTAACAGATGTGAAAGAGGTGCAGGAATTGCTACAAATAAGAAAAACTTACCTAATTTAGTACAATATAAATACCAAAGAATATTTGACTATACCCCACTAGAAGAAAGTGAGGCAAAACGTGGAACAATTGGAATTCCTAGGGTATTAAATATGTATGAAGATTATCCATTCTGGTTTACATTTTTAACAAACCTTGGATTTAGAGTTATAATCTCAGACAAAAGCACAAGGAAAACATATGAAGACGGAATGGAATCAATGCCATCAGAATCAGTATGTTACCCAGCAAAACTATCACATGGTCATATAGAAAATCTTCTAAAAAAAGGAATAAAAACTATATTTTACCCTTGCATGCCTTACTCTAGAAAAGAATACGAAAAAGCAGATAACCACTACAATTGCCCTATAGTAATTTCCTACTCAGAAGTTCTTAAAAACAATGTAGAAGGCTTAAAAAGCAAAGACGTAAAATTCTTAAATCCATTTTTACCATTTGACAGTAAAAATCTAGTCAAAAAAATGCTAGAACTACCAGAATTTAAAGAATACAACTTCACCAAAAAAGAACTTGAAATAGCAGCAAAAAAAGCTGAAGAAGAATACCAAAACTGCAAAAACGACATTAAAACTAAAGGCACTGAAACTGTAAAATATATAGAAGAAAATAACTTAAGAGGAATCGTATTAGCAGGTCGTCCATACCATATAGACCCTGAAATAAACCATGGAATAGACACACTAATTACATCACTTGGTCTTTGTGTTTTAACAGAAGATAGTGTTGCAGATAAAGCAGAAGTTAAAAGACCAATAAGAGTTGTAGACCAATGGGTATTCCACGCAAGACTATATGCAGCAGCAGAATTTGTAGGAAAACACGACAACCTAGAACTTGTGCAACTAAACTCATTTGGTTGTGGAGTAGATGCAGTAACAACAGATCAAGTAGAAGAAATCCTATCAAGCTATGATAAAATGTATACATTAATAAAAATAGACGAAGTAAACAACCTAGGAGCTGTAAGAATACGTATACGTTCACTTCTTGCAAGTATGAATAAACGTATAAAACAAAAAGAAGATGAAAAAGCAAACGGAAACTATGAAATAAACAAAAAAATCTTCACAAAAGACATGAGAAAAGATTACACAATACTAATTCCACAAATGGCTCCAATACACTTCGAACTACTAGAAGCCGCAGTAAAAACTTGTGGATATAATGTAAAATTATTAAGAGAATGTACTCGGGAATACAGTAGAAACAGGTCTAAAATATGTAAATAATGATGCATGTTACCCATCAATACTAGTTACAGGCCAAATGATTGAAGCACTTCAATCAGGAGAATATGACTTAAACAAAACAGCCTTAATTATGTCACAAACAGGTGGAGGATGTAGAGCAACAAACTATATCGGATTTATAAGAAAAGCTCTTAAAGATGCAGGATTTGAAAATATACCAGTTATATCATTTAATGTAGTCGGCATGGAAAAAATGCCTGGATTTAAACTAACACCTGAATTACTTGAAAAACTAGTTAAATGCATAATATATGGTGACCTTTTGCAAAAAATGCTAACAAAAAATAGAGCATATGAAAAAAATAAAGGAGAAACCAAAAAACTATTTGACACTTGGATGGAAAAGTGTAAAAAACTACTAGAAAAATCAACAAGCAAAGAATTTAAACAAAGTATATATGATATAGTAAATGATTTTGAAAAAATAGAATTAGATACATCTATTAAAAAACCAAAAGTTGGAATAGTTGGAGAAGTACTAATAAAATACCATCCATTTGGAAACAATTTTGTTGCAGACTTACTAGAAAAAGAAGGTGCAGAAGTAATCTTACCTGACTTTATGGGATTTGTTAAATTTATGGCAACACACAAAATTACATTTAATAAATTATTAAACACAAATAAAACATCTTCAAAAATAAGTAAACTTGCAATAAAACTAATAGACATTTTAGAAAAAGACTTAAAAATTGCACTATCTGAGTCAAAGAAAAACTACTTACCACCTTGTGATATATGGCACTTAGAAGATAAAGTAAAAGATGTACTATCTATCGGAAACCAAACAGGTGAAGGATGGTTCTTAACAGCTGAAATGATTGAATACATAGAACACGACATCCCAAATATAGTTTGTGTACAACCATTTGCTTGCCTTCCAAACCACGTTGTAGGTAAAGGTGTTATAAAAACAATAAGAGAAAAATACCCAGAAGCAAATATCTCACCAGTAGACTATGACCCAGGAGCAAGTGAAGCAAACCAAACAAACCGTATTAAACTACTTATGACTGTTGCAAAAGATAATTTAAGAACTAAGGAAAATGAGAAAAAGGCTATAGATAAAGAAAATATGACTTCTAAGGAAAATAAAGAAAATACTTTTTCAAAGATAGAAACTTAAAATAAAAAATTGCCAAAAAGGGACAAAGCAAAACTGTAACTTCTCCCTGTTGGCAATTTTTTATTGTAAACAACATATATTATTGCAAACCACATATATTAAAACTGTGTATTATGCCAAATAGAAAGAAGACAAAAAGCAATTTGCAAAATTTTTATTACAAATTGCTTTTTATCTTCTTTCCCCCTTAGCCTATCCATTCGGCATTCTATCAACTATTTTGATTCAATTTTAATCTTCTAACAAAAACAAAACAAAAAAATTTAAAAAATTTTTTAAGTCCGTCCCTAAAATCCCGGCTAGCCGGGATTTTAAGGAACGTCCCCTAATCCCGATTCTGGTCCTATTTTCAATACATTTGTATCAAATGATATTTTAAAATTATAATCATCTTCTAATTGCATTACTATATCTACAATTACACTACCAGCATCATTTCCTGTTTTGTCTAGTAATTCTATTCTATATGTTAAAATTTCTCCTTGGTTTCCAAATTCAATGTAATTTACATCATTATATTTAAAGAAATTGTTTTCTACATAAGTTTTGAAGTCTTCTAATGACCTGAAATTGTTTTGCTTAAATCCTTCTGTAAATAGGTTATCATATATATTCTGATAGTCTCTTGCATTTAGCATATTTACAAATTTATCTATGTTCATTTGTACTCTTTCTGATACGTCTGCTTTGTTATATGCTTGTTTGAATGTATCTGAGATTATTGTATATGTGTCAAGTGTTAATGTATATTGAAGAGGATTTGTTGCTTTAAATATGTAATAGTTTTCGTTTTTATCTATACATATGTATTCTATATAGTTTTGATATACATTAACTTTATAACTGTCCAAAACTATATTATCCATTTGTTCTACATATTCTTTGTAGTTATCTACATTTTTAAATCTTTTTTCTTTATATTCTGTATCTAAAAGGTCATATGCTTTTGTATAGTCTCTTTGTGCTATGTTTTTATAATCTGTTAGATATTTTATACATATTGAATAATCAGAAAATGTGGTTATTTTTTGTATTTGGTTATAGTCATTTTTTTCAATAGTTCTTTCATAGCTAGCTGTTTCTGCATTTTGTTTTAATTTTTCATATTCTTCTTCTGATATTGGTCTTATACTATATGAATTATTGTTCCAATCTTCTATTATCATAAAATATGCATCTGTATATCTGTTTTCACTTTCTCTTATGATAACTCCTTTTATAATATCAATTCTATAATTTATTGTACCTTCATCTCCAGATACAACATTTTTAGTGTAATCTTCTTCTATGTTCCAACTTGCAATATCACTATATTCAGAAAATGAGCTTATTACATTATTCTCTGTTATTCCGATTTTGGTTTATATATTCTTCATCTAATAATGCATACAAGATTTGAGAATTATACATATTGCTTTCTTGACTATAAATATATGATAAAAACATATTTATAGTATTTTCCTTACTGAAAAATGTATTTATATTACTTTCAGGCTCAAAGTTATTTTTTTCTACTAAATCCATTTCTTCTGAGTATAAAATATTAGAATCGTCATTTTGGTTAGCATTTTTATTAGATATCACATAAACTAGTATTACAGATATTATAATAATTACTATTATTAATAATAATATAATATTTTTTATCTTTTTCAATTTTTTTCTCCTTTACTTATTTTCCAATTTTTTCATTCTTTACTTATTATCCAATTTTTTCTCCTTTATTTATTATCCAATTTTTTCATTCTTTACTTATTATCCAATTTTTTCTCCTTTATTTATTATCCAATTTTTTCATACTTTATTTATTATCCAATTTTTCTCCTTTACCCATTTTCCATTTAATTTGCAATTAAAGAATAATCAAATGTAGAAGGATTTGTAACATCTGTTGTAGGATCTGCCCAGTTTTGGCGTACACCTTCACCTCTTGGTACCCAAACCTCTAAATGTAAATGTGCACCTGTTGAAGCTCCTGTTGAACCTACATAAGCAATTAATTGACCTGGATTTACAGTATCACCAACTGCTAAACCTTCTGCAAAACTATCACAGTGTTGATATAATGTGCTATAACCATTTCCATGGTCTATTCTTACATAAAAGCCTCTACTACTTTCATAAGTCATTTCTACAATTGTTCCATATCCTAAAGATGCAATAGGTGTACCTACTGGAGCTGGTATATCTTCTCCGTAGTGGAATCTATTTTCTCCATATATTGGATGAATTCTATATCCAAAAGCACTATTAGTATAAGTTGAGTATGTTGGAACTGCATCTAGTGGTCCTGTTACATTTCCTGATCCTATCATGTCTGTACTTGCTGATGCACCACCATATGAATCTGGGTCTAATATTTCACCATCACCTGTTCTATATATTCCTTCATAAAATACTCCCCAATTAGATTGTGCCCTATTTACTCCTCCATTATAACCTGTTAAGAAAGGTAAGCAACCATTTACTACAAAATTATTTCTCAAAGCTTCTGTATTTCCATATTCCTGATATGCAGATACAAAATTACCTATATTACCATATTGATAATTTACGCAAACTAATGCATGTATTTGATTTTCTTCTAGTACAATTCCGTTTGCTGATAGAGTCTGCTCAATTGAACTTTGTGCATTACTCAAAAAATCTCTTTTTACATTTTGTACAATAGTAACATCAAGCTGTGAACCTAAATTATCATATGCTCCACTTGCAATATCTATTCCATAATTTGCATAAAGTGCTTGGTTATTATATTGATATGCATTATTTCTATGCATAACACCAAAACCAAAGTTTCTATTTCCTGTTGTTGTAGATAAGCCATCTGCATAGCATAAGAAATATTGCCTGTCCTCTGTTATACATTCATATATATATCTACTAGAATTATATGTATATTTTCCGTCATCTCTTAAATAATGCCACAATGCAGAGTTCTCCCAACTTGATAGATAATCTTGAAGTATATTTACTCCGTCCAGACCCCACCTTATTAAATTGTGTTATATCATACTCTTCAAAGTTAAACTCTGTAACACCCAAATTTTTACCAGTAGCCTTATATATCAAATATTTCATTAAATCTACCATATCACTTGTAGAATCACTAAGTTTTAATAATTCAACTAGCATCTCTGGATTTTGTGATAATTTAGACTTAACATCTTTATTTGCAATAACTATACTAACAAATTTTTCAACATTTCCTGTGGTAATTGTTTTTCCCATTGAAAAAGTTCTTGTTACTGTTCTTGTATATGTTGTCATATAATGTGTAATTTGTGTTCTTCTTCTAACTACAATATTATCATTTCTTGAAACTATACTTGAGCCTCCACTTTCGCTTCCTAAGTTTTGTGTACTTCCTTGATTATATCCAGTGTCTGTTTGATTTAAGCTATATTCTCTTTCAAAATGTGCACACCAACCATCAATTTTAGTAATTTGTGAAGTAATAGCATTTGTTTGTACAGATGTTTCTTCTTGCCTTACTTCTTGTGTATATGCTGATTCTAAATATGAGCTTATAATTTGTCTTGGATCTATAGTTTCTTCTGTTATAGTATTTTCTATGTAATCTGTATAAACATTTCTTGTATATGATGTAGTTGTATTATCTTGAATAGATAATATAGTAACTGTTTGCAAAGCTAAATTTGCTAAATCTATTGTAAAATCTTCATTTCCTAGGTTTATTTGAACTGCTATTAATAACTGATATGGCATAGTATATTTCTCAATTTTTGAAACATATTCTATTGGATTACTTCTAAAATAAGAAAACTGATCATTTTGTGCCTGCCAGTTTGCAACTATTACTTTTCCATCATCATCAAGTGTAAAATAACCTAATCTATCTTTTGATGTATCTGTAAGCATTGCATCAAATTCATCAGAAGGTAAATATTTTAAGTTTCTTCCTCCTCCTGTAATACCTGTAATAGATAAATTTGTCTCAGCATCAACAGTTCCACTTAAATTTTCTAATATATTATTATAAAATAATGTATTTTTATCTTTTCCATCAATATGTAGACCGAGCAGAATCTGTCGGAGTTAAATATCCATCACTATCTACTAAACCTTCTGTTGCATCTATAAAATTATATCCTTGTGAATTACAATATGCCTCAATTATTGAATTATATGATTGTATAGAATTATTCATAACTGTTACATCATTATAAGTGTAATTCCTTCCTACTGGAAATACTTTTAATACATTTATTGGTATAGAAGCGTCATATTTAGCTCTTAATTTATCTAATAATTCTTTCATTTCATCTGTTTGTGATGGAGCATTTACTCCAAGTAAAACTACAACCGCCTTTACAGATTCTTCTGTTATTTCACTAAAATGGTTAAGCCAATATTGTGGAGTTTCACCAACCTCAGCATGTACATAAGCTCCTTCTAGGAATCCATAATTTTTCAATCTTACCATAAATGAATCTCCTACAACTAAACAACCTTCTAGGGAATCAAATGTTACTTTATCTTGAGTTCCATCTGCATTTGCATTTTGATTATTTCCATCACTATTTACTTGATCTGTAGAAGTTCCTCCATCATTATTTTGACTATCACTTGCATATTGAGTTTCTACAGTTTTACTGGTAGAAGATCTTTGTATTGTTACTGTTCCCTGAAATTTACCATCTTTATATGTATTATCTGAAACACTTCCAGTTGAATTGTTAAATGTTGCATTTTGCACTCTATATGCACAAGTAAATAAACTACTTCTATCTGGCCTATGTGCTGGCTCTCCATATGCTGAATATGTAAACTCATCACTTCCATAGAAATTAAAATCACCAGCATATATACAAACATGTTCTTGCTCACCTGGTTGGTTCTGTAAAAAGATATCACCTGGTTGTAATTGATTTATATCTGTTATAATTTCCCAACCATATATCTGTGCTAAAGCATCTATACTAGATTTAGTAGCATATAACTTTTCTCCACCTGCAAAATCTGTATATCCGCTTCTTAATAATACCTCTTGAACAAATGAAGAACAAGAAATTACTTTCTCACCATTAATACCATTTTGTATATCTATTGGAAATTGGTAATTTACCCATTGTGTACCTTTATATGAAAATCCATTATCTTGTAATTCCATACATAGCTGTTTTGCATTTGCTAATATTCCAGCATTTTCAGGTCTTGGATCATCTTGTGATACATATTCTAATGGGTCTACTTCTACTCCATTTTCTAAAACTTCAAAGTGTAAAACAGACCCTGTAGCTGTTCCTGTACTTCCTGATAAAGCAATCAATTGACCTTGTCTTACTTCATCACCAACACTTACTACTATACTATTTTCTTGCAATTGTTGGTATCTTGTTGTATGTCCATCTTTATGATCTATCTCTACATAATAACCTCTTGTATCATCATATTGTGTAGCTACCACAACTCCACTTCTTGATGCAATAATTGGACTACCCTCAGCTACTGGAATATCTATACCATTATTATTTATTGAAGCACCTTGGTTTGTTGTTACTGTATCTCCAAATTTAAAAGAAATATTTACTGTTATAGGATCTCCTATATAATATCCATTTGCATTAGGCTCAGCACTACCTATTGGCCAAAAATATGATGTACTTGAAAAATTAGAAGTTTGAATTGTACCATTCAAATTTGGAAGTTGTGTTGCAAGCTCTGCGACAAAAAATGTTTCTAAAGTTTCATAATCACTTATTCCTAAATCTTCCAAGCCAAGACCTTGTCTTTCAAGTTCCTCTTCTACTTGAGTTAAGTAATTTGAATTAAGCTGATAACAATATCCACCCTCACCATCATCTACAATCTCTGCAAGTGATGTAAGTTCTTCTGAACCTGTAACAGATTCAACAACTTCCTTTACTTTAGTATCTGCCTTTTTAAAAATTTCTGCATTAACTCCCCAAAATAATGTTGATGCAATAATTGCCACAATAAGTATTATAGCTATAACAGAAAAAGGAGATGCAAGAAAATTCCAAAACCAAGATCTTACTTTCTTGCCTTTTGTTACTGTATATGTTACTTCACCTGATGTTTCATTTGGTTTTTGTTCATCTGCCATTTGATTGCCCCCCTTCTTTGCTATATTTCTAAGTTCAAAAATCCTGTATATTCTTCCTTATTTTCTATATTTTGATATTCTTCGTTATCTGAAATTATATTTTTAAATATAAAACTTGATATAGTTTTATCAGATACATATCCACAGTTATATGTAATTTTTAGTTCTTTTGTTGAATTTGCATTTATTATTAAATCATTTGGGTTCATTTCATTTACATTTGCACTATATTGTACTCCATTTTTATCTACTATATATATTCCATTTTCATTTTGGTCTGTAAGTAAAATATCTTTTTGAGTTTGATTGTTTATTATATATGTACATACTATGTTATCCATATAGTAATCTACATTTTGTAAATTTATTTGTACACCATTTTCAGATGAACTTTGATTTATTGCTTCTCTTTTTATGAATGAATTTATATTTAATGAGTAATTTCCATTTTGTCTTACTATTGTTATATAGTCTTGAGTTATTTCATCAGATATTTTTCCGGTGTCTAAAGCATTGTCCATGATTTTTACTAGAAATACATATTCTCCACTTGATGTCCAGAGTTGATATGTGTATGTTTTTTGGTCTCCGAATATGGGTTCATAGTAGTTTGAATAAAACATTTGATATGTTGGATAATAAACTTCTATGCAATCTTCTGAAAGCATATTATATGCATTTTGTGGATTTCCATTTACACAATAGTCTAGAAAATTAGTTAAAGTTTTAGTAACATCATCCTCTTCTATTGCCGAAACTTGACCATTATCTACAACAGATTGTGTAGGATTATATATAGATGAAATATTATTAACATATTGATTGGTATCTATTGTATTTTCAATATTATTATTAATATTTCTTCTTGCAATTTGATTTAATATATTAATTATCACTATAACTAAAGCAATCAAACCAATTATTTTCCATATCTTAGTTTTATTATTATAATAAAATAATCTTACTTTTCTAAAAGCCATACATCTTCTCCTTATTATTTAATCAAAGGGAAATAGTTTTTGTAATATAAAATTATTTATAAACATTAAACCTATTTCCCCATATTAATAATATTACCACTTATTAATCAATCTAATATTACCTGATATTTCTTGTATCTTTGATTCTGGTATTCTATTTGCTCTCCATCTCTTTTGCATATATTCTAGATCAGATTCATTTTTAACTGTATCAGCTGCTCTAGCTAACGCAATACTTTCTTTTGACCTTATATCTTTATCATTTTTTTCTTGATTTTTCATAACTGAAATGATTTTATCATGACTTTGAACACCATTTTTAACATATTCCAATCCTACTTCCATATGTTCTTTCCAGCCATCTCCAAAATTTTGTTTATACAAATCTTGTAATTTTTTGTTTGCCATAAATTCCATATCATATTGTCTCTTTTTGTAGTTTTTATATTCGTCTGTATCTTTTCCTCCATAATATGCTTCTGCATAATTATCCTGCATATTTTGGAAAGCAGTGGCTGTTGAATTAGAAAAATTGCTAATAC
The DNA here is from genome assembly GCA_944386775.1 of uncultured Clostridia bacterium. Taxonomy (GTDB): domain Bacteria; phylum Bacillota; class Clostridia; order TANB77; family CAG-508; genus CAG-269. The sequence continues at coordinate 11,041 of CALXCJ010000020.1, read as the reverse complement.
TTTCCGGATTATCGACAGCTGACCCTACTGTATATGCTCCAGCTGTTGTTGCTGCTGTCCCTAATATTCCTGTACCTGCTGTTGCCGCAGATGATAAACCTGTACCTACCAATAACCCTCTTGCTCCTGCTGCATATCCAAGTCCAGCTCCGGTTGCTCCATATGTTGCTACATTAGAAAAATCATCAGTTGCAAGTCCTGCCATAGCTCCAATAGCTCCATAAGTTAATCCACCATATATCTTTCCTGCCATTCTTAATCCCTTTGTTCCAGCTTTTAATGCATACTTTCCAGTAGTTTTAGCTATACCTTTTACTCTACCAATTCTTGCTGCTCTTCTTTCTCTTTGATAACGTTGTCTTTGCGCTTCTCTATCTTCCCTTTGCTTAATTGCAAATGCATTATTTCTATAGAAACTATTTGCTAAGTTTCTATATTCATCTGTACCAGTTAGATTTTGTGCTTCTAACTCTTGCATTCTTGCTCTATCTCTATTTGCTGCACCTTCATAATCATTTCTATGGTAGAAGAAGCTATCTTTATCTAATATTCTGTCATTTCCTGGCACTCTATTATTTAAACGATTTACCATAGAGTTTGCTTGGCTTTCTTCATTATTTCCAGGCGTTACATTAGAAATTACTTCTCCTGAGCTATTTACAATAGGTATAGTTGTTCCTGTAGAATTTCCTGCTCTTGCTCCAGCTCCAAGTATTGTACCTTGACCAGTAGAATTTGTCTCATCTGATCCATTTTCTTCACTTCCTGTAGGAACTCCTGGAGTAACAGATTCTCCTCCATCAGCTCCTAACTCAGGAATTGGCAAATTACTAGCACTTTCAGTTCCAAAACCTTCTTTATATAAACTATCTGCATTTTTCTTATATGGACTCTTATATTTTAAGATTTCAGCATTTTCTTCTTCACTCTTAGCAGCCCCTCCTTTATGACCAGATCCTCCTGATAGTCTTCTCAAAGAATTCAATCCTTGCATTATCATTGCGCCACCAACAGCGCCACCCATAATCTTTCCTGTTGTTTGGGCTTTTTCAAATCCAAAGAATCTACGTAGTAACTTCTCAGCTTCTAGTAAAAATCCTAATGCTACTATTGCATATAACATATTATTTGTTGCTAAATCCATAGCTGAACCTATTAGTATTGTATATAATAATAAGTGAAATGGCTGTATTAATAAGTTAAATGTATATTCTTTAATCCACATATCAAAAGCTTGCGCTTTACCATCTGACATTTTATCTATAGGATATGTTAATGCAACTAATGGTGCAATCAATGTAAGAAATGCCATATATATAACCCTTTTAATATATATAACAAGGAACATAATTGTATATATAACAAGTACAAAGTATATTATAGTATATCCTACTCTTTGCTCATTTACTAATCCATTACCTTTATCATCTACCTGCAATTGTTGCAAGATTCTAGCTTCACCCATAAAGTTTGTTCTCCAACCAACATAATCACTTGATGCTCCCTGTGCTTGAATTTCTTGCAAGTCTTGTGCTAATTCTGAATTAACTACTTCATCTTGTGTAACCGTTGATCCTGAACTATCATTATCAGAATCAGATGCAACATCAGAATTTGGCATTTGCTGTGCATTATCTTGTATATTACTTGAACCACCACTCTGGTTTATTTGCTGTACACTGATAAGTTCTGTACTTATTGGAACTACAATCTCAGCATTTGCCGAATTTAAAATACTTGTAAATTCTTCTGTTATAGTTAAAGCAAAAGCCATAATATAATGCATAAATACAACTATTAATACTGCTACAATCCAGTTTTGCAAATTTTCTTTATATTTAGCCGCTTCCTTAGATGTACTACTAATTACTATTCTAATACCAATATATAATAAAACAACCATCAATCCAACCAAAACCATATTTCTTAAAGCTGTATACCATTTTGAAATTGTAGGTTGCAATTCTTGTGCAATTGAAACATATTCTTCTCCTTGGCTATTTAAAGCTGGTGCTGACACTAAATTCCCATTATCATCATAAGAATAATAAATATATTGATTTGGAGAAATAAAGTTTACATCTAATAAAGGTATTCTATTTGCGAAAATTTCTTGTGGTGATATATTAAACATTGGTAAATAGAAGTCATCTGGTATCATAGATTTAGTTACCATAGATGTTCCTATCCCAGTTAAAGCTCCTGCTATAACAGCACCACCGACTGCCTTTGCTCCTGCTCCTATACCTGCACCCACTACTGCAAGGGTACCTGAACCAGCAGCAACACCTCCAGCAACAGCTCCAACAACAGGAAGTGCCACTACAGCTACTACTACCACAGCTCCAACTACTACACCCCAAAATTTAGACCAGAAATCTTCACCATTATCTATATGTATAAAGGTCGACTGCTGTCCGTAATATAAACCTATGTAACAAACTCATTATTCCATCGCCAATACCTGTTATTAAAGATAACACTGGACTTAATAAAATTCCCCCAGGTATCGATTCATTCTGTTCTTCAATTGATGCAGCTTGTACAGTCAATATATTAGGATGTAAAAAATTGAAAATTGTTAAAAATATTAATACAATTATAATCTTTCGTACAAAACCTTTCTTAGTAAAGTTATTCATATTATACTCCTTAACCTAGTTTTCTCTTTTCTCTTTCAACTAATTTATTTAAATTAGTTTCCACAAATTCAAATTCTTTTGCTGTAGGTGTTATTTTTATTATTGCTGTATCTGAACCTACTTTTAATAAACCTTCACCTTTAACACAATTTACTAAAAATCCAGCTTCACCTTCACTTAGTTTAAACACTTCTTTTAAATATTGTATTTCTGATTTATCTTGTGCTAAAAATAATTTTGTATCTGATGAAGTTAACACTGCTTGTGCTTCTGGTTTTTCATAAAAGTCTTGGAATCTTTGGGAAATAATTGCAAGTGATACATTTCTCTTTCTTGCACGTCTTGCCATAGTATTTAAAAAATCAACAGCTTCTGGGTATGGAAGTAACATCCAAGCCTCGTCTACTATAACTCTTTTCTTGTTTGCTTTTTTTCTGTCTTCACTATTCTTTTTAACAAACTTCTCCCAAATCCAAGAAAGTAATATTTGTTGTGCAAGTGGTCTTGCAAATCTTTCTTCTAATTGTGATATATCCAAATTTATAAAAGGTGCTCCTTCTAATAACTCAAAAGTTGATTGTCCATCAAAATATGCCATTTGACCATCATATTCTCTAATATATTGTTTCATTACTTTTAGTAAATAACTATAATGGAATTGATAATCTGAGTTATTATTCTCTTTTGCTTTTCTTTCTATTCTTTTATACCAACTTCCAATTGTAGGCATCAATTTCTTTTCTCTATATAATTTATCTGTTCCATTCATTCTAGGGCTATTTGTATATAAGCTATTAGGGTCTGCTGTAATTCCTATAGCCGCATATTCTTCTGCAACAGCTTCTGCAATAATTTGTTTTGTAAGCTCATTTACATCTGTACTTCTTGTACTACCTTTTGCCATTGTGACTAAAGCTTGCGTAACATCTTCTACTTTATTTTCAACATTTACAACTGTTCTTTCTCTACCTGTTATTTCGTCTTTTATTTTTTCAGGCTCAATATCAAAAAGATTTATTATAGTTTTTGAATTAGGACTTAAAACAACATTTATTCCCCCTAAGCTTTCTGCAACTATTGAATACTCACCTTCTGCATCTAGTGCTAAACTTTCAATATCCATAAGTACTGAAGACCTTGAAATTAATGTTTTCATTGTAACTGATTTACCAGCACCAGATTTTGCAAATATAACTATATTATAATTTGTAAGTGATGGGTGGAAATTATCAAATAGTATTGGTGTCCCTGTTTGCCTATTAAACCCTAGCGGTACACCTGTTGCATGTCCTATTTCTGAAGTTGTAAATGGAAATACTGTCGCCATTGATCTTCTATCAAATGTATGTGCTATTTTAATTTTATCATCCATTAAAGGTAAATTACTTTTAAATGCTTCTTCTTGCATTGCCCAAGCATTTTTTATTCCTACCAATGATTTAGACATTTCTGTTGATAACAACTTTGTAAGTTTATCTAACTCGGCCATATTATACGTAAATAATGTTGAAACAATTGATGCCTCAAATAATTTATTATAACCTGCTGCTATTTCATCTCTTAGTTGTTCTGCTTCAATTCTTTTTTGTGATAAAGTACTTTCTCTATTTATATTTCCTTTATCTGCTGCAACAATTCTTTCTGTTTCTAGTTCATTTATTACTTTATTTAGCTCATTTTGTGATGTTGATTCTTGGATTGGATTTATATATATTGATGTATTTACATCTCCAAATAAGTACATATCTCTAAAAAGTTCAGGAAATGTTGCCATTCTAGGTAATGTAGATACATAAAAACTTCTAGCATATCTTTTTACATTAGAAATTATTTCTAGATGGTCCATTTTGGAAGCATCGATTCCAGAAGGTGCAATTAATTCTTTTAATGTTTTACCCTTTAAAAATGTTGCTTCATTTTCAATCAACTCATTTGCTTGCTGTTGCTTTTTTTCTTCCTCTTTTTTTCTTTTCTTGAACATTTTCATTACCTCCTTTGTCTTCATTTGTAACTTCCTGTTTTGCCATATCTATCAATTCACCATCAACATATCTTTTGTTTTCATCAAGAATTGCTTTTGCCATTTCTCTTGCTAACTCGTCTAGCTGTGCTTCTCTTTTTTTCACTTCCATATATTTTTTGTTATTTTGAGCTTTTTCTAAACTATTTTGTGCAATTTCAACTGCTTTTTGTTCTATTACTTTATTAAGTTCCTTCATTCTCTTGTCTAATACATCTGGTGCTGTTGTATACATATCATTATATCCAGATCTTAAAGCATTTTGTACATTTAATATCTCTGAATCATCTCTATTATATGCCATGTAAAGTAATTCGCTTATTTCTGTAGAATTTAGAATTTTACCTGTTACTCCGACAAGCTGATATAGATCTTATTATTGATTGTGCTCTTGTATATAGTTCTGAAAATGCCATAGATTTTACTTCTTCTTTGTCTAATTCACTCCTTAAGTCTACAGGATAGTATGGAACTATAATATAATATTTTTTAGTTAAAATATCTTTATTTAAGCTCATTTTTTCTGTATCATAAATTATATCTCTTCCATATTCATATAAGTTATTTTGTTTTGTAATTTCATATATATATGGATTTAGCTGTTCTTGTGTATATTGATTACTTTCAACCATTTGGTTATATTGTTGTTGCATTATAAATAATTTACTTCCTATTTTATCAACTCTTTTTTTATACTCGTTGATACTACCTTCTAAGTTAATTGTTCTTGTTTGAACATAAAGCTGAATAGGATATCTTAGAGTATTTAAAAATTGTACAAAACCTAATTCTACTGAATTTTTTTCTACTCCAGACATTAAGTCATAGTTTATTCCCTGGCATTCTACAATCATTAAATATTTACGGTTTGTTTTTTGAATTATCATATTATCTTCAACAGATTCAAATTCCATAAAATTAAATATTGATTGCTTTCCTGGTGATAGACTTTGTTCTTTATTTTCTTTTATTTCTTCTTGCTCTTCTAGCTTATTTTGTTTTGGTCTACTTTTAACCTTCATTACAAAATACACTACAAGCAAAACAACCAATATAAAAACTATACACCCTAATAATATTATCAACATTTGTACTGTTGGATCACTACCCATTACTATCTCTCCTTTGTATATACATATATTTTATCTTTTTTCATTTTAAATTTTATTACTCTTTTTATAATGTCATCTATATTTTCTCCACCTGTTTCTCTTGTTATTGCAAACTTTTGAGCACTTGGCATTTTAAGTGTTCCTATTAAAAAACCAATTAATCCAAAAGCAAGAACAAATATTATGCCTATAAAATTTAAACTTAATAAACTAAATATTATATAAAATATTCCTCCTGCTAGTGCCCCAATTCCTGTGTATATTAATGCTTTAGTAGAAAATACAAATAATATTCTACCTTCACCTTTTACATTTCTAGGTATATTATATGTTCCCATATTTTTATCTCCTTGTATAATTTATTTAGGTTTTTTGATTGGTTTTTACCTATAAACCTTTATATATTATCATACAATTATATTATACCAAAAAAAAACCTAAAATGTAAGGCTTTTAGGCAATTTTTTTATACTTTTTATGTATTTGTAATAGTTTTGTAATATAAAGTTTTAATTTTTATTTACGCAAACAGTATTTTTTGATTTTTAATGACATATAAACTTAATATTAAAGAAACGAAAAAAAGTGTTTTTGAAAAACACTTTTTTAACCTGCTTGACTTGTAAAGAATGAGTATAGTATACCTGCTATTGTTGATGCCATAAATACTACTGCGGCACCTACTATGTAAGGCATCATTGTTTTCTTGTATTCTGCTTTTTCTTCTGCTGATCCCATCATATATTTTATACCTATTACTATTAATACTATTACTGATATTACTGATGCTACTGTTGATAATATTGTTACTATTTGATTTCCGAAATTTGTTATTCTATTAACTCCATCTGGACTTATTTCTGTACCATTAATGGTTGATGGATCAATTCCTGCTGCATTTGAAAATGCGGGTAACATTGCTACTATAAGCATCATCATTGTAAGTATAACAGGTATAATTTTTGATAGTTTTCTCATTACATCTCCTCCTTTTTTTATATTAAATTACTTTTTTTCAACCTTCATAAGTACATGATAGCACATTATTTTACTTTTTTCAACACTTTTAGCAAAATTCAGTAATGACGAATAAAAATCTATATTCGTTATTACTGAATTTAAAACACTAAAATTGCATTTTAAAATAAGTCTGAATGTGAACCTGTTCTATGTGCTGTTAATATTAATTCACCTTTATCTATTTTATATATTAAAAGCCAATCAGGTTGTATATGACATTCTCTATATCCGTTTGTATTTTCCTACTAAATCATGATCTTTATATTTATCAGGTAACTTTCGTTCATTAGCAAGCATATCAACAACGTCTTGCAATAGTTTTAAATCCAATCCTCTTTTTTTCATTAATTTATAGTCTTTTTTGAATATATTAGTATATTTAACTATTAGCCAATTTATCAATCCTCTTTCTCTAAATCTTTCCACATTTCATCTAAATTAGAATATCCTTTGCTTAAGCCTATTCCTTTTTCTGCATCTTCAATGGCTTTTATAGTTTCATCATTTAATTTTGGTACTTTTATTTCAAATGGAATGCTTTCAGTTAGGATTATTTGTCTTAATAACATATTGATAACATTTGTAAAATTGGTTCCTAAATATTCAAGAGTTTCCTTTGCTTGCTCTTTTACTTTATCATCAACATTAACATTTATTGTAGCCATAATATCACCTCCATTATATATTATATTTATATAATAACATATTATGTACATATTATCAATATATTATACAATGTTTTTTGATTTTAATTTTTACAAAAGATGTTTTTATAAAGACATAATAAAATCCAACTAATAAAAGCTGGATTTTTTTACATTTTAGATTATATTTAGGCATTTTTTAACCTGCTTGGCTTGTAAAGAATGAGTATAGTATACCTGCTATTGTTGATGCCATAAATACTACTGCAGCACCTACTATGTAAGGCATCATTGTTTTCTTGTATTCTGCTTTTTCTTCTGCTGATCCCATCATATATTTTATACCTATTACTATTAATACTATTACTGATATTACTGATGCTACTGTTGATAATATTGTTACTATTTGATTTCCGAAATTTGTTATTCTATTAACTCCATCTCCTTCTAAATCTGTACCATTTATTGTTGATGGATCAATTCCTGCTGCATTTGAAAATACAGGTAACATTGCTACTATAAGCATCATTATTGTAAGTATAATAGATACTATTTTTGATACTTTTTTCATTAAATCTCCTCCTCATATTTTTAAACTTTTCTACTTTCCATAAGTATATAATAACACATTTTTTTGTCAATTTCAACACTTTTCTTACATATTTGTTATAAAACTATATAATATTCCAGCAATTGTTGATGCCATAAATACTATTCCAGCACCTATTATATATGGCATCATACTCTTTTTGTATGATGCTTTTTCTTCCACTGAGCCTAACATATATTTTATACCTAAACATATTAAAACTACTACTGATAAAACACTTCCTATTGTTGATAAAATAGTAACTAGCTTATTTGCAAAATTTGTTGCATTTTGACTTTGAAACCTCTCTCCCCCTAAATCATTTACCGTAAAACCATATACATTCATCACTCCAAAGTCAAATATGATTAGAAATATCACTAATAATACAAAAAATAACTTTTTCTTTGAAATATTCACCTTACCATCTCCTTTAAATTGATTCTGCAATAGATGCAATTATTCCTACTATATTTGATATACCAAATACTAAAATTGCTCCTACTATATATGGTTTCATTGTTTCTTTATATTGAGCTTTTTCCTCTAATGACCCCATCATATATTTTATACCAATAACAATTAATGCTAGTACAGAAACAGCACTACCTACAAATTGCACAATACCTATTATAATATTTCCCATATCTCTTAAACTATCTGCATCAGATACATTTCCTATTTTATCTGCATAATTTGCTGGATTTATTGAATCTATACTTGAAGGTGTATCATCTGCAACCTTTACTATATTTTGTTCATATATTTCATCTTCAATACTTCCTGCTTTTACAATTACTGAACTCCCCAGTAATATTAACATCATAAATATTAAACTTATATGTGTTAAATATTTCCTATACACTTTTACCACCTCTCTTATTATCCTGCAACTTTCACTATCTCTAGTACTATTTTCCATATTCCAAAAGCTCCGAATACTACAAATACACCTATTATATATGGAATAAGTTGTTCTTTAATTTTTGCTTGTCCATCTGCTGATTCATATAAAAATCTAATTCCTAAAACAACTCCCCATATTACACATATTACCATTCCTATTGCAAATAATATATTATATATCTTTGATATACCTGTTTCAAAATCGTCCTGATCAACTATACCTGAAATGTCTTGTGGTTTTACAAAACCTTGTGCATCTGATATTATTTCATCTACAGTTTTGTTTCTTTCTTCTAGTCCATCTATACCTGTTGATTGATCTCTTAAATCAGGATCATAACCTGCATTTTGTATATCCCAACTTGTAACATCAATTAATGCATCTGTCCTCGTTGTAGTTACTCCTGAAACATTTACATTTTGTCCTTTTTGCGTTTTGCTTAAACTATTATTATAGTAATTTTCCATCCTATCTGCAATTTCTCTTATTTCCTTTTTTACATCATCATCTATATCTTTTATCTCAAAACTTTCAAGTTTTAAAAATTCTTCATAATTATAATCATAAGATTCTAATACTGTACCAACACCATTTTCTCTTTTTAGCAAACATTCATGAAATCCCCATTTATTATAGTTTTTACAATTAGCATCATCATGAGTTGGTGTATTACCTTGACCTCCACCTGGATTAATTGCTCCACCAGCAGCACCATCTTCTCCATCTCCAATACTTCCACCGCTACCATCATTTCCACTTCCATATGTATCGTTATAAGCAATTCTAGCAGCAACTAATATATACGCATATGCTAATGCTCTATTATCAGCAGAAACACTTCCCCTATTAAATTGAGTATAAACATTATTTGTATAAGCTGTTTCAGCAGTTACAGGAAATGTTGAATCAAAATTAGATATTCCTGAATCTGTTCCATATCCATAACCTGTTTGCCAAGCAACATCACTTAAAGCATTTTCAAAAGTTTGATCTTGAGCTTTTCCACTTTTTATTGCTGCAATTTCATCGGCTGTATAATTTACATAATTTGGATTGTCGTCACTCATAGTTGATGAAATAGCATAATCAAGTGCTTCAGCTAATGCTGCATCTTCTGAAAGTCCTGAGCCATACTGTGAATAGAAACCAGAAAATGAATCAGGAATACTAGTTATTGCAGCAAAAACATTGCATTGAAAACAGCTAAATATTAACATAAAAATAATAATACTTATTAAAATTTTTTTAATCATAACATACACCTTCATTTCTCCTATTATATTCATTATACCTTATAATTGATGTTTTTTCAACAAATTTAAATATTATAATAAAAAAAATAATATAAAGCCCTAAAAAACCTTATATTATCTCTTGGCGTAGGTAAGAGGGTTCGAACCTCCGCGCCAATTGCTCGGACCTCGCAGTTTAGCAAAAGTGTGTGTATACTTGTATATCTACTCTGTCTACTCCGTTTCCTGTTCCAGTATTTTTTGCTCCACCTATTCTCCACCTATTCTCCACCTTAAACCTATCTTTATTAATTTTCGCTATATATTTTTTTCTGTTCTTTTATATAATACTCTTTTATTTTTTGCCAGTCATAATCAATAAAAACTTTTGGCAAATTCTCATCTTCTGCATCTTCAAAATATGCTAAACTTTGTATTATATGTGCATAATTAATTTTATTTTCATCATATTTCTTATCTAACATATTTAATATCTCTGTTATTGTTATATTAAAATTATTACAAATATAGCATAAATCAAAAAAGTCTTTCTTTGTTCCTCTTTGGCTTATTGCTATTAATTTCATTATTGCAATATCTTCTATACTTGCTAAATATAAACCTTTTATATCTTCTACTTCTATTTTGTCTGCTACTAAGTTATTTTTAAAATATAAAAATGTTAATTGTACTCCATTTAAAATAGCATGTACTGTTCCTTTTCTACATACAGTAACTTCTAATTCTCCTATTGTTTCTAATTCTTGTATTAATAAGTTTTCGTCAAATTCTATTTGTAGAACAAAGCGAGCAGAGCTCGCACTCTTGAGGCTGATTAAAATTTCAGCCTTTTATTTTTTTGCCCTTTTTATATT
>CALXCJ010000019.1 GCA_944386775.1 uncultured Clostridia bacterium | reverse complement strand
CGAGCATTTATAGAAATGAGAAAATTCATAAATACTAATAAAAATTTATTTGAAAAAGTAATTAACATTGAAAATAAGATGGATAAGAAATTTATTGAACAAGATAAAAAGTTTGATATAATATTCGACCAATTACAACTTGAAGAAAATATCAAGCAAAGAATATTTTTCGAAGGTCAAATATATGATGCATATAGCTTAATTATAGATATTATAAAAAGAGCAAATAAGAAAATTTTAATTATAGATAATTATGTTGATGATAGTGTTTTGAAAATGTTAGCTAAAAAGAAAAAACATGTAGAAGTAGTTATTTTAACATCTAACAAAAGTAATATTCAAAATATAGATATTCAAAAATTTAATAAAGAATATCCTATATTAAAAGTTTCTAAAACAAATAAGTTTCATGATAGGTTTATAGTAATAGATAATAGAGAAATGTATCATTTGGGAGCTTCAATCAAAGATTTAGGAAAGAAATGTTTTGGAATTAACAAAATAGAAGATAAAGAAATTATAGAAAAAATTATAAATTTGTAAATACACAAAAAGACAATAATACAATTGATTATAATATGTAATATTGTCTTATTTTGATAATTATATATTAAAGAACATTTTTCCAAAAATCGGGCGTACTAAAACTTAACCCTTTTTCACTTTCAGATAGCCAAAATGCATCTTCTTCTGATGTTTCTCCGAGACTATTTAAATAACTAATTTGTAGTATTCCCATTGCATTAGCAAGATCGTAAAATAGTGGAAAACATGCTAATTCATAATCAGTCAATTTATTATACTTTTGATATTCTGTTAATATCATTTTTGTACTTTCTATTGTTTTATCAATACTTTCAGGATTTAGACATAAATTACAAGAAGTTACAGCTAAATCAACAATTCTAGGTAAATAGTTAGATACGGCAAAATCTATAATCCATAATTTATTACTAGTATCTTTCATAACATTTGAACTAATAATATCCCCATGAACAAAAGATGTAGGCAGTTCTTCAAATTTTACACTTACAATTTTATGAACTAAAGACTCAAAAATTTTATTATATTTATTATCTAAATATTTTCCTTTTTCTGCATACTCCTTTGCAAAATTTGTTATTGTCCATTTATCATAAATGAAATCAGATTCTAATTTTGCATTATGAATACGAGACATTTGTTCAATAATATTTTTAATTTCTGCTTGAGTTGGTATTTCATTTAAGTCATAAAAGCTCTTTCCGTCTATATATTGAAATACGCATAATCTAAACTTTGTATCATTCAATACTATTTCGCATAATGTACTATTATCGGAATTATATACTTTTGGAGTGTTAATATTAAGTGCATTTGCTAATTCTATTCTATCAATATACTTTTTTACATCTTCATAGGTTCTGTCTTTATTAAATATTTTTACACAAACTTTACCAATGCTTGTTGATAAGATAAAATTAAAATCTTCATATCCTACTAATATTAATTTTTCTGATATATATTGACCAAATTTATACTTCTCACATATTATTTTCGATAAATCAGATAACTCTGATTTAAGATTTATTCTCTCATAAAATTCTTCAAACATAATTACATCTCCTTATCTTAAAACTCCAAATTTGATAAAGCTACATTTGCATATTGTTTTTCAAATTCATTATAAAAGATATCAGCAAGACTATTTACTTGTTTTATTAAGTGAAACTTATCTTTGTTATATTTATTACTGTAACTAGCATTTAAAGTTTTATTATTATAATTAACATATTGAGTTATAGCACCAGCATAATTGTGAGTATAATCGCAATTTAGTTTATAGATATTATAATATAAATCTAATATTTCTGGAATTCTTTTAGATACTATTTTTACTCTTTGAAATATAGATTTACCACACCAATTTGAAAGTTCTTTTTTATCATCTTTAATATTATATTTAACTTTAAAATTTTCAAAATTAGGAAATGTTATACTATTATATTTTTCTTTATCAACCTGATTTTTGACATCTTGTTGTACACTTTTGTATAACAGTACTCTACTAACATCTTGATATTCGCCAAATCTTAAATAAAGTTTTCTGTTTGTTTCGCAATACAAAAAATCAAGTAAGATTTCAAACATTGAACGTATAATGATATTCCCAGATGATATCATGTGATTAGAATCTAAAACAGTAACACCCCTTAATAAATCAATAAAATTAAATAACATGAGACAAGGTGCTAATCGATATTCTTCATAAATTCCAGTAATTATAACACTTTTAAATAGATTTTCTAATCTAGTTATATGTTCATTATATTTTTCTAATTTTTTATTATCTATTAAATTATCTAGCATAAAATCCCCCTATGATTTAATTATAGTATAAATCATAATAAATGCAATAAAATTATTGAAATTTGTTAAGAATTTATATATAATAAAGTCATAATTTAGAAAAGAGAACAAATTAGTTCGTAACTTGTAAGAATACCGCTCCATAATGCGTTTTCTTTGAACCACTTGAAAGTATTGCAACAAGTGAGTTTAAAGAAAACAAAAAAGTGAATATCATTTCACATATATAAGTCGATTTAGGCGGCTTATTTTTTGCTTTTTGGAAATAAAAGTAAATAATAGTCAGGAAAATTTCAACTTTTTTCTGTAAATATATTGAAATTTACTAAAAAATGTGCTATAAATATATTGAGTGGTGCTCAAGAAACTTTCGAAGCCTTGAGTCATTTTTTTATACTATCTTGGAGGTATGATGAAAGAATACAAAAATAACGAAGAACTTATAGAATATTTAATATCTAAAAACGTAATTATAAATGATAAAAAAAGAGCTTTAAAGAATATAGAAAAATATTCTTATTATTCTATTGTAAATGGATATAAATTTGTTTTTAAAGATAAAAATAATAACTATAAAAAGAATACATCTTTTGAAGAAATATTTGCATTATATGAATTTGATAAAAACGTAAAAGCTATATTTTTAAAATACACTTTAGAAATAGAAATTATAATCAAATCACTTATGGCAAATATTTTATCAGAAGAATATGGTGTAAAAGATTATTTAAAACTAGAAAATTTTGATAATACTACTGATAAAAAATTAGTAAATGAATTTATAGAAAAAATAGAAAAAGAGATTGATGATAATTATATCAAACATCCTACTATTAAACATTATAAAGATACTTATAATTTTGTTCCGCCTTTTGTTTTAACTAAAATTTTAACTTTTGGTACTATAAGTAGATACTATAGCTTACTAAAACAAGGAGATAGACAAAAAATAAGTAAATATTTTAAATTATCAGATAAACTACTAAGACAGATTTTAATAAACTTAACTATGGTTAGAAATATTTCAGCCCATTCTGATAGATTATTTAACTATAGAAATAAATATGATATTAGTTTTAAAAATATTGAAAAAGACTATGATAGAAAAGAATATTTGTGTAATCTATATATGATTATTAAATCTATGAAAGTATTACTTGATACAGAAAAATATCAAGAATTTGATAGTTTGCTTAATACAGAACTAGAGAAATTAAAAAATAAATTATTTGTTATTGATATAAATGACATTTTAAGAATTATGGGTTATGATGTATAATACATATATATTTGAATAAAATAGTATAGAGTGGTGCTTAGAAAACTTTCGAAGCTCTAAGTCATTCATCTATAACCTAGAGTCTATTTAAGGATTCTAGGTATTTAAAATAAGTTTTAAAAGATGATGTCCTAAAATTGCAAAAAAGGACAGAGCAAAACGGTAACTATTTTTAAAAGTTACCGTTTTGCTCTGTCCTTTTTTGCAATTTTAGGACACCCTTATCTATACCTCTTCCCTTTTTTATGTTTTTTATTTTCGCTTTCATAATTATTATTTTCATATCCCATATCTTGATTTTCATCATAGTTTATATCTAAATCATCATCATTTATTGTATTTTTATATGGATCTTGTTTGAATTTATCAGATATTTTTTCATATCCTTGACCTTGAAAATCTTTGTTATTTGTTGAATTGTATTTACTATCTACTTCACTATTTTGGCTATTATCATTATTATCATAGTTATCATCATAATTATAACTATTATTATCATAATTAAATTTATTATCATCATTATAATTATCTACATATGAATCATCATTTTCATCATCATTTAAGTTAGAGTATGGTACAGAATAATCATCTACATAGCCTCTTCTTCTATTTCTTATGATTATAACTGCAATTATAATTAGTATTATTAATATTGCAATTCCACCAATTAGAATTGTAGTTCTTTGTTTTTGTAATTTTTCTATATTTTGTTCTGCTGCAATAGCTTCTTCATCTACTACATTTTTGTTTAATGTAATTTGGTATGCTGCTGTTTTGTCTCCTGCTTCATTTGTTACAAGTATTGTTATTATATTTTCTCCATTTTGAAGATTTTCATTTCCTGTAATTTCAATCTTTGCATTTTCTTCTGATGCTTCTGGGGTTATTTCTACACTGTCTTTGTTTTCAGTTAATTTTGCTGTGTATTCATAAACATTTGTAGAAAATTCTGGCTCTAATGTAATTCCTTCTATTTCTAATTTAGTTAGTCCAAATTCTTCTGGGACTTCAAGGTCTTCTGATGGTTCTTCTTCCTCTTCTTCTTTTGCTTCTCTATTTACTGTGACTACATATGTTGCAGTTGTTTTTCCGTCTTCTGCTGTAACAGTTACTTCAAATCGATTTTCACCTTCTTGCAAGGTTTTTGTTCCTGTTCCTGTGATAGTTTGACCGCTTTGTCCTTTATTTGCATATACTTGAATTGTTTCTACATCATTTGGAACTGTTACTGTATACTCTTTGACCCATTGTTTAAATCCTGTAAAATCATTTGGTGTTATTCCTAGGTTTGAAAGTGTTGTTACATTTGATTTTGTTTGTGTTGTGTTTGGGTTAGAGTTTGTTGAGCCTGAGCTACCTCCATTTGAGTTTGATGTTCCTCCTGTTGGATTCGATGATCCACTGTTTGGGTTTGATGTTCCACTGTTTGGATCTGTTGTTCCTCCTGATGGTGGGGTTGTTTCGTTGTTTCCTCCTGAATTGTTTCCTCCATTATTTTCATTATTGCTAGTTTTTTGTACTGTAACATGCATGCTTTTATTTACTGCTTCAGACTGATTAGAAGTACTGTTAAAATCTGTAATATCTCCTGTTAATGTTACTGTTGTATCTTCATTTGCAATAAATGTTATACTTGTACTTGCTGATTGATTTCCAACTATATCTGTTTCTCCTACTAGCTTTGCACTTTGTCCTCCACCACTTAATGTTAAGTTCCATGCTCCTGCATTTACTGTGGCAGTTACTGTTACTGTCTGACCTTGCTGTACGGTTTGATCTTCTGAAATACTTGCTGTTGCTGCTTGTACTTTATTTTCGCTTAGTATAAAGATAGCAATAAAAGTAACTAGTATAATTAGGTATTTTATAATTTGCTTTTTCATCAAATTTCTCCCTTCATTTATATGGTTTTGTTAAATTTTATTATATATATTCTTCTTGTTTCAATTTATTTTATTATATATAATTTTATTGTATAATTTAACTTTATTAGGTGCATTTTTTATTTTATCCATATTGGTTTTTTTTAGTTTAACTTTATTATTTAATTTCTATATCAGATACTCCTAATAAATATTTTCGAACTATCAGTAAGTCTGCTGAGTCTATCTTATTATCATAATTAACATCAGCTGCCTTAAAATTAAATTCTGTTAGTTTATCAACTTCTAATAAATGTTTTCTTATTGCAAGTAAATCTGCTGAATCTATTTTTCCATCTCCTGTTGAGTCTCCTGCTTTTATAACTGTATAAACATCTTCTACTATATACCCTGTCCCCATAACTGATTGTTCATTTTCTAAGTAGTTTCCATCTGCTTTTACAATTTTTACTGAACCTCCAAATGCATCTAATATGTCTTGAGCTATAACACCAGGTTTAACTATAATTGTTTTTTTAGTTTCATCAAATTTTACTTTTTCTGTATTTGTTGGTGTTGTTCCAGTTCCTGGGTCTGGAGTGTCTGGTGTGTTTGGAGTTTCTGGTTCATCTGGAGTATTTGTTTCTCCTCCTTGGCTTATTGGTACTAAGTATAGTTTATATGGGTTCTCATCATCATATGTTTCCCTTGCGACATATCCTTCTTGTCCATTTGATTTTCTTATTTTGTCCCAATATGTTCCAGCCACTTTTTCTGTTGCTTTTTCAAGTCTTGTTACTATCTCATCTTTGTATACCCAGCCTACTGTTTCTGAACCATTTGGCTCGTTTCTCATTCTTAAAGAGCTATTTACATTTACTTTTACTATATCTGTGTTTACTGTAGGTGTTCCGTCTCCATTAGGCCTTGCAGCTGTTTGTGCTGGCATATTTTTATATACTGGTATTACAAATGTGTGTACACTTTCATATGCGTTTGCTTCAATATATGTATCTCTTAGTTTTGTTCCTTCTGATTGTGCTGCTAGTATATTTTGTTGGTATTGGTGTGTGTATGGTCCTCCTGAGTTTGTGGTTACATTAAATTTTTGCAAGTATAGTGTGTTTTGTCCTTTTTTTATGTAGTTGTTTGCAACAAACCCTATTCCACCAATTATTGATTTTTCTAGGGTGTCCCATCCTTCTCTTTTTGCATATGCTATACCATTATTTATAATTTCTTCCTCAGAATTTCCTGAGGCTCCTATATTAAATGCATTGTAATAACCAGATTCTCCTGAAACTAAATCTGAACCTTCTCTTCCTTGCTCTTGAATTAGCCTTGCTACTACATATATGCCATTTACTCCATTTTGAACTGATGCATCTACTATTCCTTGTTCATGTCCTTCTAGGTATGTCCCTTTTGTCATTGACTTAATACTATCTATATTACACTTATCACTCGTTAATTCCTCAAATTGAAAAATATCTGTATTATTAAGAGAATTTCTTGGGTCCATCATATATGCTATGGCTGATTCTGATGCACATCTCCAACTTCCATTATCATATGGCTTGTCCCCACATATTGGGCATATCCACTCCCCTTTGTAGTTTGATATATTTTGTACTAGATTTTTTGGCGATGATCCATGTCCTTGGTATTCTCCTGCTATTACATCGTTCCAGTCTAAGTCAGTGTATAAAATTTTAAAATTCCAGTTTGGATGCTGTGCTTGCAAATCTTTTATCATTGATTTTATTCCTGGATATGCTGAATCATTTAAAGAGTTTATGTCAGAACTAATTGTTTGCGATGTTGCATATATTTTGCTTAAAAATGTTGGTAATATTATAGATAATATAAATATTATGACTAAAATTATTGATATACTCTTTTTTATACTCTCCATAGTTTCCTCCAAATTCTTATGTGTTTTTTACATTTTTTGCTATATTTTCTATTCTTTGACAAGGATATTATATCATTATGATTTTTTTTAGTCAACAAATTTTAAATTATGACATCGAATTATTATAATTGTAATATTTTTGTAATATTTGACAAATTTCCATATTGTAGTATTATATTTCTAGATTTATAATTTTGGTAACCCAAAATATGTATTGATATATCCTTATATATTACTATTTTTTAAACATTTAGATAATTATTTTTACTTTTTTTACATTTTGTTTCCAAATGGTAAATATATGTTATAATTATATTGATATATTTTATTCTACATTATATTTTTTATTTTCAATTAGTATTTTTTGATTAAATTTATGGTAATTTTTTAACTTTTATATATCTTTTTTATGTTATAATTTTTTAAAATATTAAAATATGGAGTGTAAATATAGTAATAAAAGGAGCATTTTATAACATGAAAGAGCTAGTAAAAAGGGCAAAAGAAGGAGATCCAGAAGCTTTTACTGCACTCATAAAACAAATATCTCCTGACTTATATAAAGTTGCAATCTCAAAATTAGATGATGCTAATGATGCAGATGACGCAATTCAAGAAACTATGATTTCTGCATTTAGAAATTTATATCAACTAAATCATTTGAACTCTTTTAAACATTGGATTACCAAAAATTTAAAAAACAAATGTATTGAAATTAATAAAAGAAAAAAATTCAATACAGTGCCTTTCAATGAATCTTTTCTTAATACTTATTTACAACAGACTGACCAAGAAAAGATTGAAAGTGAATTAACTTTTAAAAAATTGATTGAAAACTTGGATGATACCGAAAAAATTATATATTACTTGAAGATTAAACATCAATATACATTTAAACAAATAGCCGCAGAATTGAACATGAATATATCTAGTGTTAAATCAATTTTTTATAGAGCTAAAGATAAAATAAAGGGTAAAGTTTAGGAGGTGTTAGAATGAATGATACAGATAAAAAAATACAAGAAATCTTAAACAGTAAAGTAGATATTCCTGATCATTTTGATAAAGCTATACGAGAAGCTTTGTATACAAAAGAAGGTCAGAGAGCTGTTTTATCATATAGAACATATTTACAAAGCAAGAAAAACCGTTTCAAAAAAGTTGCAGCTGCAGTTATTGCTAGCATTTCTACCTTTAGTACAATCTGTGTTGCAGGTTATGCTTATGATAGGGTTTGGTATGAACCTGAGACTTATTCTTATGAAGATATAAAACAGGCATTGAATGCTGGAGTTTCGGAGGAAATGAAAGAAGGGTTGATTTCTGAGGATGAGGCTAAAGAGATTGCGATTGAGGCGGCGACTGGTCTTGGGTATGAGAATGTGGAGATTAGTAGTTTGGAGCTGGATAATGATGTTAGTGATAATGAAGTTGTATATTATACAATTGTTGTTACTTCTAATTTAAGTGATAATATTTATGTTAAAATTAATGGTAAAAATGGTGAGATAGTAAATTTTAAAGATGAGAATTTTACAAAACAATATCATAAAGATTCTATTGATAATATTTCTAAAGATGAAGCTTTAATTTATGCAAATAATATTATGCATATGATACATTTTAATGAGGAAGATTATAAACTATCTGAAGTGAAGAATGAAACTACTTATATTTCAACAACACTTTATAATGTATGGAATGTTACTTATTTTAAAGTTTATAATGGTATTTGCAATCCTTATGAAAAAATAACTACTATTTTTGTAGTATCAAAAGGAAAACCTATAATTTCTGAAATTTATAAAATAGAAAGTGGTAAATTTGAGAATGATTTAATAAACATAAGTCAAGAAGATGCTATTAATATAGCCATTAATAAAGAATTAGAATTTACCAGCAATAAAATAATCGAAATAGATGTTGAACTTGGAATTAGGAAAATGAATGATTTCATATACAAGTTAGAAAATAATATCAGTAATTCTAATAATATGCTTCAATCTTTATATGTTCCTAATATTTCTAGAAAAGTATGGTTCGTTACTATAAAGCATCCTTTATCACAAATTACTAATATTGACGATATCTCAATATTGAAACATTCTGATAAAACTTATTTTATAGACTGTGCATCTGGTGATATTATTGGCGGAAGAAATGTTATTATAGACTAAAAAGGGTGTGCTAACACCCTTTTTAGTAGAAAACTAGTTTATACTTGGTATTTAATAAAGATAATAATTATATGCAATATATGCAGAACGAGTGATTCCCGGTGGATTGCCAATGCTTGATGCATCCATAAATAATTGTATTTGATCCCCTGCATTTACATGGCAAGATGTAGAAAAAGATACATCTCCATTCCTAGTATCTGGAACTATTGTTTGAGATTTAACAGCGCCAGATGTCGTTCTAATTTGGAATGTTAATTTTATTGGTGATGAGTCTGCATAGCCATCATCTCCATAAAAATAACCGGAAATTAATAGAGTTCCACTCTTTCCCATTGTTTTAACCGGAGTCAAATTATAATCTGTAAAACGGAACGCTCCACCAAATCCACTTCCAGTCCAGGTTTCATTTCCTGCCCGAGTAACGATGTCTGCTGCATCTACAACCGCTTTTTCCCGTGCATCCGTTACAAGCACATCAGAACTTGCTTCTGGTGCTTCTGCTGCAAATGATTGCATTGACATTCCAAGCAATAATGTTAATGAAATAGCAATCCGTCCTACTACTTTTCTTAATCTCTTCATAATAATCTCCTTTTCTCTTTTGTGCTTGTTTACATGTTACTTTTGCTACTAGTTTTCTATATCTAAAGTTACACAATAAAGTGTAACTAAAGACCTAAATAAATACACTTTTTGTAACAAAAAAAATTTTAAAAAAATTCGACATTTTTCGACACAAAAATAAATTAATTTTAGTGATGAGGATTTTTATTATATTACTTTTTCTATTTTTTTGAATGTATTGTTGAAATATTACTATTATTTTATATTTTATTAACTACCGTAAAAATAAGTTCCTTTACTCTAGGTTTTACTGGATATTTGTAATTAAAGTATTTCATTATTACTTCTTCCCTGCAATCATAAAACATTACTTTAGTTGCTTGTGTAATATCACATTTAATTGTATTTACAGTTTTGCCATGTCTTTCTGCTATTATAGGGTAAACATCTTTTGATAAATTATCATAAAATTTATTTTTATGGGTATATATCTCGTATATTACTTCACTTAAAAATTTTGTCCCATTATATGAAAAATTAAAACTCAATATATCAAGTTGTTTATTTATTCTTTCTTTAATTACTTGCTCATCTCTACGCATTGCTTTTTCTGTTGCTGCCTCTTCTGCGCATTCATATACTTCTCTTAACCCTACTGGTTTTAGAAAAGCCTTATATACAAAAGGATTTTTTCGTAACTCATCAATCTGTTTCGGATCTTGAGTTATAGCTATTATAGATTTTCTATGTTTTCTGAAATTTTTATTCATTAGATGTTTTATTATATCATATTCAGGAACTCTTGTATTATCCATATCAAATAAAAAGATGTCCGCCCTTCCTAAATCAAATCCTCTTATTGCTTCTCCTTCATCGTTTGCTATCCCGAAGTAGCCTAATATTTTTTGTTCTTCTTAATATGTAATTTATAATTTTTTTACATTTTAAAATGTCATTTTCTATTATTAAAATATTCATAAAAAATACCTCCTATATATAGAGAGACTTTTAAAAGCAAAAAAGTTTCAATTTTTTTAAAATTTTTTAAATTTTTTTGTCTTTCCCAAAAGCAAAATGTCGTTTTTTGTTGATTTTTGTATACTTTTCTGGATTTTTAATTTTTTAAAAATTTTTTTACTTTTTTTTACCTTTTTTGCAAAAATTTTAATTAAACGAAATTTTTAATAAAATAAAAAATTTACTTTTTTATACTGTCTCCAAAAAATAGAAAATTTGAATTATTTTGTAATTTTTGATATAATTATAAAAAATTTAAGTGGAGGGGATATGCAATATGGTAGAGTTACTTTCACCTGTTGGTGATTTAAACTGTGCAAAAGCTGCAGTTCAAAATGGTGCAGACAGTATTTACCTTGGGCTTGATAATTTTAGTGCAAGAGCTTTTGCTGCAAATTTTAGTTTAAAAAAATTAGAAAATGTTATCGAATACTGTAAAATACGAGGTGTAAAAACCTATTTAACTTTAAATACATTACTTAAAAATTCAGAATTTACTAAAGCTTTAGAATTTGCCAAATGTGCATATGAATATGGTATTGATGGAATAATTGTACAAGACTTAGGCCTTGCTATGGCATTGATTAAAAATTTTAAAGACTTACCAATACATGGAAGTACTCAAATGACAGTCCACAATTTAAATGGTGCTTTAGAACTTGAAAAATTAGGTTTTAAAAGAGTTGTCCTTTCAAGGGAATTAACAATTAATGATATTGACTATATATGCAAAAATACTAAACTTGAAATAGAAACTTTTATCCATGGTGCTTTATGTATTTCATATTCTGGACAATGTCTATTTTCTAGTATGCTTGGTGGACGTTCTGGAAATAGAGGAAAATGTGCAGGTCCTTGTAGACTTCCTTTTGATTTAATTGAAAATAATAAAAAAATAGATTCTGGTTACCTTTTAAATACTCGTGATTTATGTGCTTTAGAGTATATTCCTTCTCTGGTTAAAGCTGGTGTTAAATGTTTTAAAATTGAAGGAAGAATGAAAAATCCAGAATATGTTGCAACTGTAACTAGAATTTATAGAAAATATATAGATTTAGCATTATCTTCAAATGAATATAAAATAGACCCTCAAGATTTAAAAGATTTACTTCAAGTTTTCAATAGAGGTATGGCATCACCTGGTCATTTAAGTAGTGAGGGAAATAAAAAATTAGTTTATAAAGATGCACCTGGAAATACTGGTTTATTTTTAGGTAAAATTCAAAAATACAACCCTAAAAAAGGCTATGTTACAGTCAAATTAAATGAGCCTATTGAAATTGGTGATACAGTATCTTTATTAACAGAGAAAAAATTATATACAGTATCTGAATTGATGGATCAGAATTTTAAAAATATTTCTGAAACCAACATAGGTAAAACTGTTGTTATTGGTAGAGTAAAAGGAAATATTTGCTTAGGTGATAAGATATATAAAATGTCTTCTAAAAAACTAAATGACAAGGCAAATTCAAGTTTTAATAAAGATTATAAGAAAATTGGTTTGAGTTGTGAAATTAATATTAAGAAAAATATGCCTATTTCTTTAACTATAAAATCTGCTAATAATTTGTTGCTATATAAAGATTTATCAATTACATATAAATCTAATTTTACTCCTGTAGAAGCAATAAATAGACCTATAAATAAAGATACAATAAAACAACAATTGAGTAAAACAAATGATACTATCTATGAATTTAAAAAAATTCGTGTAAATTTAGATGATGGGCTTTTTATTCCAAGCTTTAGTATTATTAATGACATTAGAAGAAATAGCCTAAAATTGGTGGAAGAATTTGCAATTAGGAATACTAAAAGGGTTTATGAGGGGAAAAATTTAAAAGAGATTTATGATAATAATGTAAAAAAATCAAAAGAAAATTCCAAAAATGGTAATATAAAAGAATCCGAAAATATTTGCCATAAAAAAATATCACTATTATTAAATATTTTAAACTTAAAATTAGATTACTCTTATATTTCTAAAGTAGATTATTTATATATACCATTAAAATATTTTTCAATGAAAAACTTTGAAAATATTATATCTACTTTAACTTCTAAATTTAAAACATATATTTATATGCCAACAATTATAAAATCAAATTATAAAAATTTATTTATTGCAAACATACACAATACTCTAGAAAAATATCATATTTCAGGTTTTGTAATTTCTAACATATGTAATATAAAACTGCTTGATGATCTTTTTAAAACTATAGGGAAAAAGTATGAAGTAATCACAAACTACACATTTAATGTATTTAATCAAAATACAATACAAGAACTAAAAAACCTAAAAATATCTAGATATACAATTTCGCCAGAACTAGACAAAAAAGCAATAACAGAACTTGCAAATAATACTATTCTTCCAAGTGAGTTAATTGTATATGGCAAAACACCATTACTAAATATGAACTATTGCTTGCTTGGTCAAACAG
Source organism: uncultured Clostridia bacterium (assembly GCA_944386775.1). Lineage (GTDB taxonomy): Bacteria > Bacillota > Clostridia > TANB77 > CAG-508 > CAG-269. The sequence goes on along the minus strand of CALXCJ010000019.1, from coordinate 12,799 downwards.
ATAAATGCTACCCAACATGCCTTGTGAGATGTGAAAATGGTAAGACATATTATTTATCTGATAGACTAAATTTAAAATTTAGAATACTGCCAGACAATATTCAAACAGTAACAACTATATTTAATAGTAAAACATTATCTATCCCAGCAAAAAGTTTTGATATAGATGTTGCAAGAATAGATATTTTGGATGAAAATATAGACCAGATAAATGCAATAATTGAAAAAGTGAAGTCAGGAAATAGGTTTGAAGGGAAAGAGTATACAAATGGTAACCTTAACCGTGAAATATAAGATGAAGAGAGATTTGATTACATTATTCAAAACTGGCTAAGAAATAAACATACATTAGAATATGTGGGAACATGGGAATTATTATATAATCCAAATTTTAATTCCACCGAATTCGATGGGTTTAAAAATGAAGCCGGTACACATTATTATAATATCTTGATATTGTCTAATAAAAACATTGAGGGACAAGAATTTTTACATCTTATCCTTCAATGTTTGATTACATAAAGTTTTTTTAGGGACTATTCCCCTTTGGGAACATTTCCTGCTGAGAGTTTTATTATTAAATCCATGTTGTCATCTTTGGCTGCTTTGTTTTTTCGTATTTGCCCACATTTTTTGCATTTGTATATTATTACATATCCTTTTTTGGGATTTATTTCTAATCCTATTGGTTCTAAGTCTCCATGGCATTCTTCTTTTCTGTCTCCTGGATTTATGTCTACGTGTTTTGAGTGCAGGCAGTATAAGCAATGGTCTCTGCACGAGTAACCTAATTTTGGTACTTTTCTTTTGCAGTTGTCACATATAAATTCTTCATCTATTTCTGTAAATTTTCTACTTTCCATTACTTTTTTGTTTCTCCTTTATTTATTATTTGCTTAATATTTAAATGCTCCCCCACCTAAAAATTCTTTTAATAATGAATTAGATGGAACATATTCTTTTGGTATTGGTTCAAAATATTTAAGCATATTTATTAGTCTTTGTGCTTCTGCATATTCTCTGTCTTTTGATGTTATTTTTGAAAGTAAGGGCATTACTATTGGTTTTAGGGCTCCTATTTCATATATTAGTGATGTGTTAAATATAAAGTTTGCCTGTTCTTGGAATGGAAATATGTTTTTTCTTTCTCCTTCATTTACTTTGTTCCAAGTTCTTATGGTGTCTTTTGCTGAATATCCTCTGAATTGATGGTCTCTTACTATTCTTCGAATTAACCTTGTGTCTGTTGTTGATATTCTGTTTAATCTGTCTAGGTTTAGTACTGTTAGTGCACTTATATATACTTTATATTTTTGCTCCATTGGTATAGAGCTTGTTAGTCTGTCATTTAAACAGTGTATTCCTTCAATGACTAATATTTCGTCTTTATTTAATTTCATTTTTTTGCCATTATATTTCTTTTTACCTTCTTTGAAATCAAATTCTGGCATTTCTATTTCTTCACCATTTAATAATTTATTTAGATGTGAGTTAAATAATTTTAGGTCTATTGCTTCTATATCTTCAAAATCATAATCTCCATTTTCATCTTTTGGATTGTCTTCTCTTTCTACAAAGTAGTTATCTACTGAAATTGTAACTGGTTTTAACATATTTAGTCTTAATTGTATTCCTAGCCTTTGTGCGAATGTTGTTTTACCTGATGAAGATGGTCCTGCAATTAATACCATTTTTACTTCTTTTCGTTTTGCTATATTGTCTGCAATATTTGCAATCTTCTTTTCGTGAAGTGCTTCTGCAAGCATTATTACATCTTGTATTCTTCCTTCTTTTATTGCTTGGTTTAATTTGTATACTCTATCTACATTTAGTATTCTATGTATGTCTTCATATTCATCCATAGCCCAAGCAAGTTTTTTGCTTTGTACTACTTCAAGTAATGCATTTGGATTATTTGAACTTGGATATCTAACTAAAAATCCGTCATTAAATTTTATTAAGTCAAATACTTTTATTATACCTGTTCTATCTGCCATTGTTCCATAGCAATAGCTGTAAAAATCTTCACATTTATACATATATATTTTTGGATTTTCTTCTAGGTCTAATTGCAACCTTCCACTTGACATTCTATGTTCTTCAAAAAATTTTTCTGCTTCTTCCCTATTCATAACTATTTGTTTTATTGGTAAGTCTTTTTTTACTATTTCTTTCATTTCTTGTTCAAGCATTTTTATTTGTTCTTCTGTTATTATAACATCTTTCATTTCACAGAACATTGAATTTGATAAATGATAGTTAACTTCCATTTTATGGTTTGGAAATATTTTATCAAATGCTTTTCCTAAAATATATGTAAGTGTCCTTGTGTATACTTTCATTCCTTGTTTTGATTTTGTATTTATTAATTCAATTTTTCCATCTTCTTCTACTATATATTCAAGATTTACATAGTTGTTATTGAATATTGCTGCTATTACTTCATCTTTTTCATTTGATATTTCGTCTCTTAGTATTTCTTTAATTGCTTGTGGTTTTTGGATTTCAATTGTTTTTTTGTCATATTGTATTTTCATATGATTCCTCCTTATATTTTTGTACTTTTTCCATTTTATATTAAATATTAATATAAGTCAAATTTAATTTTAGCAATTTTTCGATGTGAAGCTACTACCTTTACTCTCATCTATATTTGAGCATCAAAAAAATTCTAATATTAATATTAATTTTAGTTATATTTATATTATATTTGGATATACTTTTATTAATGATAATTTTTTAGGAGGGATTTTAATGGATTTACAAAGAGTTCATAATATTTTGGATAATAAAGAAAAATGTGATATTTTTTATGATGAAAGACCTGTGTGGATACAAGGCGTTAATCAGCATGTGGCAAAAATTGGGTTTATTGATAATTTTGAGGAAAAGGATGTTTATATTGAGGATTTGTATGAGAAGAATTTGTATAATTGATGATTTTGCTGTAATTTATGGTTTTATAAAAAATTAAAGCCAGCATTTATAAGTTTTCTGCAAATTATTAATTTTGCAATACTTTTATAAATCTGGCTTTATTTATAAGTAAATTTTTTTATTTTGTATATGGAATATCTTGTGCAAATTTTACAAAAACTTTTTAATATTCTGTTTGAATATACTTTTTTGATATACTAATATTTCTAAATATATTTAAATATATTTAAATACATTTTTTATAATTTTGCAATTTTTTTATTCATTCTTATTTTACATTCTAAAATTCTATTTTCTCATCTAACCATTTTTCTAATTCATCTATTTTTAATCTAATTTGTTCCATAGTATCTCTATCTCTTATTGTTACAGTATCGTCTTCTAATGTGTCAAAATCAATAGTTATGCAATAAGGTGTTCCTATTTCATCTTCTCTTCTGTATCTTTTTCCTATACTTCCTGATACATCATAATCACACATATATTTTTTAGATAGTTTGCTATATACTTCTTCTGCCTTTTCTGATAATTTTTTAGAAAGTGGTAATACCGCAACCTTATATGGTGCTAGACTTGGGTGAAGATGTAATACAACTCTTGTGTCTCCATCTTCTAATTTTTCTTCTTCATAACCATTGCATAAAAATGCAAGTAATGCTCTATCACATCCTAGTGATGGCTCTATACAATATGGTACATATTTTTCGTTTGTTTCTGGGTCTTGGTATGATAAATCTTGTTTTGAATGTTCCATATGTTTACTTAAGTCATAGTCTGTTCTATCTGCAACTCCCCAAAGTTCTCCCCATCCAAATGGAAATGCAAATTCTATGTCTGTTGTTGCCTTACTGTAAAATACTAGTTCTTCTTTGCTGTGGTCTCTTAGCCTAATATTTTCTTCTTTCATTCCTAAACTTAATAACCAATTTTTGCAGAAATTTCTCCAATATTCAAACCATTCTAAATCTTCACCTGGCTTGCAGAAAAATTCAAGTTCCATTTGTTCAAACTCACGAGTTCTAAATATAAAGTTTCCTGGTGTTATTTCATTTCTAAATGCTTTTCCAATTTGTGCTATTCCCATTGGTAATTTTTTTCTTGTGGTTCTTTGCACATTTTTAAAATTTACAAATATTCCTTGTGCTGTTTCTGGTCTTAAATATATTTGTGCTGTTTGGTCTTCTGTAACCCCTTGGAATGTTTTAAACATCAAGTTGAATTTTCTTATATTTGTAAAATTTTCTTTTCCACAATTAGGGCAAGCTATGTGATTTGCTTTCATATATTCTATCATTTTTTCATCTGGCCAACCATCTACTACTTCTTCTACACCTTTATCCCTCATCCAATTTTCAATTAATTTATCTGCTCTATGTCTTGTTTTACATTCCTTGCAATCTATTAAAGGATCTGAAAAACTTGATATATGTCCTGATGCTACCCAAGTTTCAGGGTTCATTAATATTGCTGCATCTAAACCTACATTATGTGGATTTTCTTGTATAAATTTTTTTCTCCAAGCATTTTTTATATTATTTTTAAGCTCAACACCTAGTGGTCCATAATCCCAAGTATTTGCTAAACCTCCATAAATTTCTGAGCCTGCAAATATATACCCCCTATTTTTACATAAGTTTACAATTGTGTCCATTGATTTTACCATAAAAATTCCTCCTATCCTTTTACTTTATAAATAAATAGATTATCTTTCGATATCTTCATTTATTTTAATTTTTTTATTTTAATTTTTTTATTTTAATTTTTTTATTTTAATTTTTTTATTTTAATTTTTTATTTTAATTTTTTATTTTAATTTTTTATTTTAAATATATTATATAAAAAAACGCCCTTAGCAAAACTGCTAGGGACGAATTAATTTTCCGCGTTTCCACCCTAATTCCTAAAATGCTTCTTGCATTTTAAGCTCTTAATTTTTTATTACTCCAAAGCTCCCCATACTAATTTATTGCAAGTATCACACCACCACTTACTCTCTTTAAATAAATTTACTAGTATTTTTTCTTTTTCAACGTAATATATTTTATTGGCAGGGGTAGAAGGATTCGAACCCTCACAGGCGGTTTTGGAGACCGATGTGCTACCATTAACACTATACCCCTATTTGTTTTGTACTTTATTATATTAGCACAAAAGTGTAATTTGTGCAAGTACTTTTTGTAATTTTTTCTATTGACCTTTGTTATTCTTGTTTTGGTCTGTTTAGACCTGTCCCAGATTAACCATTTTTGGTCAGTCGGGACCTGTCCCAGATTGACCAAAATTGCTAAATCCAACATTTTTATGTAAAATTTAACAAAACTATTTATTTTTCTGAAAAAATATAGTATAATTAAGTTGTAGTTAATTTTTAGGAGGTATTTTTATGTGGCAGATTTGGTTAATTATTGCTAGTTTATTTTTTATAGGTGAGATTATTACTGTTCGGCTTTTTACTTTTTTGGTTTGGTTGTGGAGCTTTAATTGCTATGATTGTATCCTTTTTTACAAGTAATATTTTTATTCAAACCGCAGTGTTTGTTATTGCTTCTACTATTTGTTTGTTTGCAACTAAACCTCTTGTTAAGAAAATTTCAAGAAAAAAGCCTGTTAAGACAAATGCTTTTTCTATAATTGGCAGGTCTGCTATTGTTATTAAAGATATAGACCCTCTTAAAGGTAAGGGCCAAATTAAGGTGGATTCAGAGGTTTGGTCTGCCGAAAGCGAAGATGAAACACCTATTGCAAAAGATGAAGAAGTTAAAATTGTTAGAATTGATGGCGTTAAAGCCGTTGTTTGTAAAAAATAAATTGGAGCTTAAGCTCTAAAAAAGGAGGATATTATGTGGTTTTTATTAGTATTAGTTGTTATTATTTTGATAATAGCATTTACATCAATAAAAATTGTTAAACAAGCTGAGGTTTACATTATAGAAAGGTTAGGTAAATTTTATAAAGTTGCTGATGCAGGTCTTACTATTATAATTCCATTTTTTGATCATGTTCGTAGTGTTGTTAGTTTAAAACAACAAACAATGGATATTCCACCTCAGGGTGTTATTACTAAAGATAATGTTACAATTACTATAGATACTGTTGTTTTCTATCAAATAACAGATCCAGCAAAAGCAGTTTATGAAATTCAAAGTTTGAAAAAAGGTATTGAATATTTAGCAATTACTACAATTCGTGATATTATTGGTAAAATGGATTTAGATGAGACATTTAGTTCAAGAGATGGTATTAATACACAATTAAGAGTTGTACTAGATGAAGCTACAGATAGATGGGGATGTAAGATTGATAGAGTTGAGATTAAAGATATTACCCCACCTGCTGATATTAGAGATGCAATGGAAAAAGAAATGAATGCAGAGAGAAATAAAAGAGCTTTAATTCTAGAATCTGAAGCTCAAAGACAATCTGCAATTACTATTGCAGAAGGTAAAAAACAAGCTACCATCTTAGAAGCTGATGCTGAAAGAGAAGCTCAAATCAGACGTGCTGCCGGTGAGGCTCAAGCTATTAAAGAGGTTGCTGAAGCTAAAGCTCAAGAAATTGCTATGGTTTATGATGCAATTAAAAAAGCCAACCCTGATGATAAATTGGTTCAATTAAAATCTTTAGAAGCTTTAGAGGAAGTTGCAAAAGGTGATGCAAATAAAGTATTTATTCCTTTTGAAGCAACAGGTGCTTTAGCTGGTCTTGGAACTTTATCTGAGGTTGTTAAGGAGAAAAAAACTGATAAATAGAATAATATAAAAATTTTTCTTTAGATTATAGTTTTATAAGTATTTTAAACTATAATCTATTTTCTTATTTTTATAAAATACTTTTTTTAATATATTTATTTTAAAATTTTAATTTATATTAATAATTATCTTAATTTAACATAAAATTTAGATAATTGATTGACTACTCGCCAAATTAGTTGTATAATAGAAATACACACTATTAATAGAAGAAGGGAGATAATATTATGCGGGAAATAGCGCCCAGAATTTACCTAATGGATAAATTCAAAATAAGCTCTGGAATAACTGTCGAGTTGTTGAATCCTAAAACATTTTTAGTCTATAATTTAGACACAAACAAAAAACGTTATTTTGCTAAGGATATTTTTATTCCAGGAAACTATGAAACAAGAGAGCAAGCTATATCTCTTTTTAGAGAAAAGATGTCTGATTTTGATGAGATGCCTATATATATAAATCATAGTGCCTTATCTTTAATAGACAACACAATTGCTTTTTATAACCCTCAATGGAAATTTGTAAAAGAATTTCCTGAACATTCTCATCAGATACAACTGTATACAACAGATCAGGAAAATTTCGTGATAGCAAATACTGACAATAATAAATATGCAGTTGTAAGCAGGTTTGATTTTTCTTCCTGTTATAAATTGAACGGTGAAACGATTTTAGATGAATTACTTGAAAAAGTAGAATATGATCATCAGCAAATGTGTTATATGACATATTCGGTAGCTCGGCTTATTAATAAAGTGATTGATGAAAACTTAAATTTGCCTTTTAGGTCATAGTTTATAGAGTATTATCTTTTGCTTTAGAGATTTCTTTTAAATCTTTAAAAAAGAAGGTTAGCAGTTTTTTTGTTAGCCTTCTTTTATTTTTCATTTATTTATTTTTTCGTTTGATTTTTCATTTATTCTTTCATTTTATTCTTTCATTTTATTCTTTCATTTTATTCTTTCATTTATTAAATTTTCTATTTTCTGTACAACTTCTTCTATAGTCATATTTGATGAATCTATAACAATTGCGTCATCTGCTTTTTTTAATGCTCCTACTTTTTTATTTTTATCATTGTTGTCCCTTTCTATTATTTGTTTTAGCACTTCTTCATATGTTGATTTAATATTACTTTCTTCATTTTGTTTTTGTCTTCTTTTTGCTCTTTCTTCTGGTGATGCATCTAAATATATTTTTAAGTCTGCATTTGGAAATACTACTGTTCCTATATCTCTTCCTTCTACTATAACTTTTTTGCCTTGGCTTAATTTTCTTTGTAATTCTACCATTTTTGTTCTTACAGGAATAATTGCAGATACTTGTGAGACAATTTTTGTTACTTCTGGCTCTCTTATTTTTTTGGTTACATCTTCTCCATTTAAATATACTTTGTCTCCTTCTTGGGTAGCTTCTATTTTTATATCAATGCAATTACTAAGTTCTGTTATTTTTTGTTCATCTTCTAATGTGATTCCCATTTTTAATACTTCTAATGCTAAACATCTATATGTTGCTCCTGTATCTAAATTCGTAAAATCTAATTTTTGTGCGATTTTCTTTGTTACTGTTCCTTTTCCACTACCTGCTGGTCCATCTACTGCTACTACAAAACTCATCTTTTGCCTCCTTGCATATATTTACTCCATTCCATATTTTCTTCAAATTTGATTTCTGTTTCATTTCCTGTTTCCATATTTTTTAATTTTATAACTTTTGTTTTTGTTTCGTCTTCTCCTATTATTATTATATATGGAATATTTAGCTTATCAGCGTATTTTAGCTTAGCTTTTAGTTTTTTATCATTCAAATATATTTCTGTGTTTATTTTGGCTTTTCGTAAAGAATTTGCTATTTTTATAGCTAAGACTTTGGCTTCATCTTCTTGCATAGGTATTATTAATACTTTTGATATTGATTTTTGGTTACATTTTATTAAGTTTAATTCGTTTAGTATATAGAATAGACGTGTTAGACCTATTGATATTCCTATTCCTGGTAATTTTTTGTCTGTGTAGTATTCTGCTAGGTTTTCGTATCTTCCTCCTGAACAGATACTTCCTATTTCTCTGTGGTCATTTAGAAATGTTTCATATACTGTTCCTGTATAATAGTCTAGTCCTCTTGCTATGCTTAAATCTATTTTGAAGTTTTGTTCTGGAATTCCAAATTCTCTTACATATTTTACAATTTGCACAAGTTCTTCTAATCCTTCTTGGAAATTTTGATTTTCTATTTTTAAGTTTTGTAGTTTTTCTATTTTTTCGTCTGTTTTTCCGGTAATTGTTATAAATTCTAGTATTTTTTGTATTGCGTCTTTTTTTACCCCTATTTTTTCAAGGCTTTCTATTACAGCTTCTTTTCCTATTTTTTCTATTTTGTCTATAATTCTTAGAATTTCACCTGAGTTTTCTTTTTGTGATAGGCTTTCAAATAGTCCGTTTAATATTTTTCTATTGTTTATGCATATTGTAAAATTGTCAAATCCAAGTTCTTTAAATATTGTATATATTACACTTGGTAGTTCTGCATCATTTAATGTGCTTAGTGTTTCATCTCCAATTATGTCTATATCACATTGGTAAAATTCGCGGTATCTTCCTTTTTGAGCTCTTTCCCCTCTGTATACTTTTCCTATTTGGTATCTTCTAAATGGGAAGCTTAAATTTCCATAGTTTTTTGCGACATATTTTGCAAGTGGTACTGTTAGGTCAAACCTTAATGATAGGTCTGCATTTCCTTTTTCAAACCTATATATTTGCTTTTCGGTTTCTCCTCCTGCTTTTGCAAGTAATACTTCTGAACTTTCTATTATTGGTGTGTCTAGTGGCAAGAATCCAAATCTTTGATAGATTTTTTCTATAGTTTGTTTCATTTGCTCGAAGTATATTTGTTCTTGTGGTAATAGTTCCATAAATCCTGGTAATGTTCTTGGTTCTACTTTATTCATGGCTTTTCTCCTTTATTTTTTATATTGTACTTTTTATAAATTTAATTTTTTATTATCTTTTTATATATTTAATTTTTTATTATATTTTTATATATTTAATTTTTATATTATTTTTTTCATAAATTTAATTTTTATATTATCTTTTTCCTAATTTAAATTTTTCATATTATCTTTTTCCTAATTTAAATTTTTCATATTATCTTTTTTATATATTTAATCTTTATTTTATCTTTTTTATAAAAATTATTTTTTTATATTTAGGAAAGGGGAAATACTTCCCCTTTCCTGTTTACGATAACTTTGTATAACTTTCGTCACATTTTCCGTTTTGTAAGAAATATAACACTAATATAGGTATATCCTCATTGTCTACGAAGATGTCAAGCCCAATTCCAGCATTAGAAAAATCTTTTCCGTCATATGAAAACTCTACCGTTCCTTTCTTTTTTTCTTGTTTGTATATCTTTATTTCAAGATATGTAAAATCTTTTCGAATCCAATAGTGTTCAAGATCCGGGGTTATTTCTTTTGTTACGCCATAACCAATATTTTCTAGCTGTTCTAGACTTTGAAGAAACATATTGTTGTATGCTTCATACTCAATAAGTTCTTTTTCATCTACACTCATATTTCTTCCAAATTCCCGCTTCTGCAAATTTTGCATATAAGCACCTCCTAATTTTATTTACATAAATATTATAACATAGTTTTTCTAAATTACAACCTTTTATTTGTAAAAGTTTCCCCATTTTTGTGCAATTTTACTTTAATTAAAACATTCTAGGCTCTAAATTTAAATATATCGGCTTTTCGTTTTTTACCATTGTAGGTTTTCCATGTCCTGGATATATTATGGTGTCATCTGGTAATATTAAAATTTTTTCTGTTATTGATTTCATTATATCTTCTCTTGATGATGTTGGAAGGTCTGTTCTTCCCCATGTGCCATAAAATATTGTGTCTCCTGAAAATAAACATTCTTCTTTTTTACAGTATAATGATGTACTTCCTTTTGTGTGACCTGGTGTGTGTATTACTTTAAATTCTAGGTTTCCTATATGTATTAAATCTCCATCATCTATTCTTGAGTCCGCTTCTAGCTCTATTTCTGGAATATCTATGATGCTTGATAGGTTAATTTTAGAATTATTTAATCCTTCTGCATCTAACCTGTGTATTAAAATTTTTCCTCCACATCTATTTTTTAGTTCTGTTACTCCTCCTATGTGGTCACCATGGCAGTGCGTAAGATAGATATATTTTAATTTTCCTTTAAATACTTCTTTTATTAAGTATTCTATTTTGCATGCATCTCCTGCTGGGTCTATACACATTATTTCTTTGCTTTGCTCATCAAATATGATGTAGCAGTTTGTTTTATCTCCAATCCAAGTTTGTATTTTTAGTTCTTTAAGTATCATCTTTTGATTTTCTCCCCTTTTAGCTTGATATAATTTATCTTATTATTTTATCTTTTAATTTGATAATATTTATTTTATTTTTATCTTCTATCTTCTAATTTGATATTACCTATTTTTTCCTTCTAACTTCATATACACTATCTACTTTTCTTAGTGATTTTAGTACTTTGTTTAGTTCTTCTATATTTTCTACTTCTATATTTATATCTATTATTGCAATTCTTTCTTTAGTTGTTTTTGTATTTACTCCCATTAATTTTGCTTTTGTTTCTTTTAAGGCTGTTAGTATATCTACAAGTAAGCCACTTCTGTCATTTGCTAATAGTTCTATTTCTACAGAATAGTTTTCTTTTGCTTCTTTATACCATTCTACATCTATCATTCTATTTTCTTCTGTTAAAAGATCTTTTACATTTACGCAGTCTTTGCAGTGGACAGAGACTCCTCTTCCTTTTGTTATATATCCTACAATTTCGTCTCCTGGAAGTGGATTACAGCATTTTGAAAGTTTTACTAAGCAGTTGTCTATTCCTTTTACTATAATTCCAGAGCTTGATGGCTTTTGCCTTTTTTCTTTTTGAATACTTGCAAGTTCTTGCATTTTTTCTTCGATGTTTTCTTCTTTATGGTCTTTTCTGTATTCTTGAAGTACTCTTGCAATTACTTTTACTGGTGAATTTGCTCCAAAGCCAACTGCTGAATACATTTCGTCTAGGTTTTTGTATTTGTATTTATCTAACATTGGGTCTATGTATTTTTCTTTAAATAAGTCTGTATGTGTATAGCCTATTCTTTTTATTTCTTTTTCTATTAGTTCTTTTCCTTTTTCTATGTTTTCTTCTTTTTGGGCTTTTTTGAACCAGCTTTTTATTCTGTTTTTGGCTGTAGTGCTTTTTACAAATTTTAGCCAGTCTCTACTTGGTCCTTTTGAGTTTTCTGATGTTATTATTTCTATGATGTCTCCACTTTTTAGTGGTGTTATTATTGGCATCATTTTACTATTTATTTTACAGCCTGTCATATGGTTTCCAATTTCAGCATGGATTGAGTATGCAAAGTCTATTGGTGTTGCTCCTCTTGGCAATACTTTTATTGCTCCTTTTGGTGTAAATACATATACTTCATCTTCAAATAGCTCTGTTTTTAATGTGTCTAAAAATTCTTGTGGGTCTTGAAGGTCTTTTTGCCATTCTAGTGTTTCTCTGAGCCATGCTAATTTGTCTTCTTCTACTTTTACTGATTGCTTTCTTCCAAAATAGCTTGCTTCTTTATATGCCCAGTGTGCTGCTATACCATATTCTGCAACTCTGTGCATATCCCATGTACGTATTTGTACTTCAAATGGTGTTCCTTTTTCTCCAAGTAATGTTGTGTGTATTGATTGGTACATGTTAGGTTTTGGTACTGCTATATAGTCTTTAAATCTTCCTGGCATTGGGCTATATAGTTCGTGTACTACACCTAGTGCTGCATAACAGTCTTTTATAGAGTTTACTAGTATTCTTAGTGCAAATAGGTCATATATTTGGTCTAGTGTTTTGTTGTCTCTTTTCATTTTTCTGTAGATACTATATAAATGTTTTGCTCTTCCTGTTACTTCTGCTTCAATGTGTTGCTTTTTTAGGGCAACTCTAATATCTGCCATTATTTTTTCTATAAATAAAAGCCTTTCTTCTCTTTTTTTGTTTATTCCTTCTACTAGCTTGTGGAATTCTTCTGGTTATAGGTTTTTAAAACCTAGGT
>CALXCJ010000018.1 GCA_944386775.1 uncultured Clostridia bacterium | reverse complement strand
ATGGGATTTTTTTAGAAAATGTTGAGATTTTAATTTTTTTGAATTTAATTATAAATAATTATGTTAATAATATATCATATGATTTTAGATTTAGCAAGTATTTTTTGAAAAAGTTTCCATAATTTATTAGGATTAAAATATTAAGAAAAATTGTTCATGAAACAATGGATTAAAATTTATGAGAACTTAATAGTTGTATACAAATAGTAAAAAATACATAAAATCTAGAGAATATAAACGGAAAAAAAGCAATAAAATATAAAAATTTTATTGCTTTTTCATTTTAGGCTTAGAAATTAAAGCAGCCAAATATCCAAAAAATACAGCAGCAGCAATACCACCAGCAGCAGCTTTTACTCCACCGGTAAAAGCACCAATAAGACCACTTTCCTTAACACCTTCAATAGCACCTTTAGCCAAATTATACCCAAAGCCAGTTAGTGGAACAGTTGCACCAGACCCTGCAAAATCAACAAGATATTGGTAAATGCCAAGACCACCTAAAATTGCACCAACAGTAACAAATATTACTAAAATTCTTGCAGGAGTTAATTTAGTTTTATCTATTAAAATCTGTCCAATAATACAAATAAGTCCACCAACCACAAAAGCCTTAAGTAAAGACATCCAGCTAAATACTTGAGACCAATCTATATCCATTTTATTCATCCTTTCAATATTGTTTTATTCAAAAATAATTATATATAATAATTATAAATACAAGTAGATATAGTTACAATAATTATAAATATAAATACAAGTAGGTATAATTATAGTGAGATTATAATTATAAATACGAGTAAATATAATTTATAAAACTATAACTCAATACTAATAGCATGTGCAATTCCCGGAATACTTTCACCTTGCTGTGAAGTTGTAGAATTCATCAAAGCCCCAGTTGCAATTAATAGCATTTTTTTAATCTTTTTTTCTTTTAATTGTTTAAAAAAGTATCCAGAAAAAACAGTTCCACAGCAAGCACAACCACTACCACCAGAATGAGTATCTTGATTTAACTTATCAAAAATTAAAACTCCACAATCATTATAATTAGACTTAATATTATAACCTTTTGAAGCAAGTAAATCTATAACTATATCCTTCCCAACATAGCCAAGGTCACCGCTAATGATTGCATCATAATAACTTGGGTTTCTACCAGTATCTTGAAAATGAGAAACCAAAGTATCAGCAAAAGCAGGAGCCATTGCAGCACCCATATTATTTCCATCTTTTATACCCATATCAACAATTTTGCCAGGGGTAAAGCAAGTAATATATGGACCAGAACCATCTTTTGCTAAAATACAGCTTCCACTACCAGTAACAGTCCATTGTGATGTTTGGGGTCTTTGGTTACCAAGTTCTAGTGGAAACCTAAATTGTTTTTCTGCACTACAAAAATGGCTAGATGTAGCACAAAGTACATATTTTGCAACACTTTCAGTACATATTGAACCGAGAATCATAGATTCAACAAATGTAGAGCAAGCACCAAATACTCCAAAAAATGGAATATTAAGTTCTCTAAGTCCAAAACTTGAAGAAATACATTGGTTTAAAAGGTCACCTGCGAAGCAAAAATCTAATTCAGAACTTGCAATACCAGCTTTTGAAATAACTGTATTTACAGTTTCTTTAATAATTTTACTTTCAGCCTTTTCCCAAGTTTTTTCACCCCAAAATTCATCTTCTAAAGTTTGATCAAAATATTTACTTAAAGGTCCTTGAGCTTCCTTCGGACCAACAATACTTGCACACTCTAAAATTGTTGGGGGATTATCAAATTTATAAGTTTGTTTTCCTAATTTTTTCAACGTTGTACCTCCATATAATAAATTAATGTTGGATGTGAGATGTCTCTCATCACACCAAAGTAATAGATTGAGTATTAAAAATCATATAAATTATTCCTACTAAAATAGATGCAGAAATACCAAAAACTAAAACAGGACCTGCTACAGTAAACATTTTTCCACCAACACCCATTACATAACCTTCTGATTTATATTCCATAGCAGGAGAAACAATAGAATTTGCAAAACCTGTTATTGGAATAAGAGACCCTGCACCTGCAAATTTTCCAATTTTATTAAATAAATTAAGACCAGTCAAAAACGCTGCAATCCCAATTAAAATAATAGAAACGATAGTTCCAGATGTAGCAATATCAAAACCTCTTTCTTTACAAATGTTAGAGATAATTTGTCCAATTGTGCAAATAAGCCCACCAACCCAAAAAGCATTAAAACAATTTTTTAAAATTGGAGAATTAGGAGATTTTTTTTCTACAAGTTTTTGATATTCTTGTTTTGACTCTAATGGATTTTCAGAGTTCATACTAATTCTCCTTTCTGTTTAAATCTAAAGTAAAACTTAAATCTAAATCAACAAAATATTCTACAATTTTATTTCCATCAATTCTTGCTCTTTGCTCTAAAATTGTTACAGTATTTAAATAATCAATAGTTTTAGAAGCTTCGCCAACTGCTTTTACAATTGCATCTTTCCAAGAAACGTCAGAATTTCCTGTTATTTTTAAATGTTTTTCAATATTCATATACATACCTCCAAATTATTATTTAAAAGTATTTTTTCCATAAATTAAAAAAATATACAAAATATTGATATTTTCTCATAGAATATATAAGTAAAAGATGAGTTGAAAATTTAGAAACACTAAAATTAAATAGAGTTAGTAATTATGATATAAAAGCTACTTTAATGTCTACTTTTATTGAGAATTAAACGAATTCAAAGTTTTTTAGATATATAATTAAGTATGAAAATTAATTAATTTAGCAATATAGATGTATATATAACATTAACAATAAAATTCGTCAATATATTATAAATGTTTTTTGTAAAAAAATGTATAAAAATATAAATTTAAAAAGTCTTTAATCTATTTAAATTAATGGATTTCTATAAAATACAATTATTAATTAATTTTCATACTTAATTATAAAAATACATATAACAAATTTTAACAAAAAATCAATATAAAATAATTAAAGATATGAAAAAATAATTAAAGATATGAAAAAATAATTAAAGATATGAAAAAATAATTAAAGATATGAAAAAATAATTAATGATATAAAAATTTAATAATTAAATAGGAGGTATAACTAATGGAAAAAAGTAAAAAACAAAAGAAACAGGAATTACATTACTAGCACTTGTAATTACAGTAATTGTATTATTAATATTGGCAGGAGTAACTATTGTGGCACTATCGGGTCCAAATGGCATATTAACAAATGCAGTAGAGGCAAAACAAAAAACAAGCGAAAAAACAGAAGAGGAACTAAAAAGAATAGATAATATGGAAGGTATAATTGAAGAATATACAGACCCTGAAATAAAATCAATGAAATTATTAATTACTTCTGGAGAAACAGGAGAAGTTCAATTACCTATAGAAAATAATGTAGAAAATGATTATGTTATAAATTGGGGAGATGGAACTACAACTAAATCAAATGGAAATGATGATTTTTCACTTGATCAAAATGCTAAACATACTTATTCTGAATTAAATAAAGATTATGTTGTTACAATAACAGGTACTGTAAAAAGAATTAGTACATATTATGGAGAATGGGGAGAATCTGAACCCGCTAGAAAGGTTATTAAAGAAGTTTTACAATGGGGAGAATTGGGATTAGAAGAAATATCAATTTCATATAGTGAAACTTTAACTAAAATAGCATCTCCTTCAACTAATAGTTTTTCTGATTTAAAACAAATAAGTTTTATGGAAACATCTTTAACAGAAATACCAGAAGACTTATTTAAAAATGCACCGAAATTATTAGGTTTAGATTCAACATTTAAAGAAACCAATATAACTAATATACCAGAAAACTTATTTATTAATGGAGAAAATTTACTTTATTTTGATAGTGCCTTTTTAGGTACAAAAATAACAGAAATACCAAATAATTTATTTAAAAATTGTGATAAAGCAACATTTACGGGGACCTTTTCTTTATGTGAAGAACTAACAAATTATTTAAATTTGTGGGATCAAGACTATTATAATACTGGAAAAAATGAAGAAGTCAGTGAAACTACAGGTGGAAAAAGTTGCTATGGTTCTTGTACAAAACTATTAGAAAACGAAGAAAATGTAAAGAATATTCCAGAATATTGGAGGAAAGCATTATTACAATAATAAAAAAAATTAACCCCAAATATAATAAAACTCTTAACTTAATCCAAGTATAAAAATTCTAAAGCTAAAAAATATTTGACAATATAAATAAACATGATAAAATACCTTATATAAGGAGGCAGAACCAAGTTCTGAAAAAATTATGATAGATAAACCAAGAAAAATAGCACTAAACATATTATATGATATAGAACAAAAAAACTCATATTCAAACATCACTTTAAACAAAGCAATAAATGAAAACAAAAAAGACCTATCCAAAATAGACATAGCATTCATATCAGAAATAGTCTATGGAGTAACATATTGGAAACTAACTTTAGATGAAATCATAAAAAAATATTCAAAAATAAAATTAAAAAAAATATCACCATGGATATTAAATATATTAAGAATGGGAGCATATCAAATAATATTTTTAACTAAAGTTCCAAAAAGTGCTGCAGTAAATGAAAGTGTGAATTTAGCCAAAAGATATGGACATACTGCAAGTTCAAATTTTGTAAATGCAATATTAAGAAAAATAGAAAAAGAAGATTATGAAGAATTATTTAAAATAAAAGACGAAAAATTAAAAATATCAAAAACAACATCAACACCAATATGGATAATAGAAGAACTTCTAAAAACTAAAAATATAAAAGAAGTAGAAAAAATATGTACAGCATTTACCAATAAACCAAATATAACAATAAGAATAAATAATTTAAAAATTTCAAATAATAAATTTAAAGAAGAACTAGAAAAAAGAAATATAAAATACCAAGAATTTATCAATCAAGAAAATTCAAAAAATGTAAATACTAAAACTGCAAATGATAAAAATAGTGAAATAACAAATAGCAAAATGGCGAATGTTAAAATTACAAATAGTGAAATCGCAAATAAAACAACA
The DNA here is from genome assembly GCA_944386775.1 of uncultured Clostridia bacterium. Taxonomy (GTDB): domain Bacteria; phylum Bacillota; class Clostridia; order TANB77; family CAG-508; genus CAG-269. The sequence goes on along the minus strand of CALXCJ010000018.1, from coordinate 22,314 downwards.
GAAACTAAAGGAAATAATAATTCTTTAGAAATAAACCAAATAAAAAAACCAGACAATACCCTAGATAAATTTCTAGAATTACCAAATTTAAGTAACATAGAAAATATAGACTTATTTAAACAAGGCTTTTTCACAATACAAGATATATCAGCAGGCTTTACTGTAGTATTATTGTCACCCAAAAGTGAAGAAATTATTCTAGATGCTTGTGCAGCACCAGGAGGAAAAACAACATTTATTGCTGAAATGATGGAAAATAAAGGTAAAATAATAGCTTTAGATATATATAAACACAGATTAAAATTAATAGAAGAAAATGCAAAAAGATTAGGAATAAATATTATAGAAACAAAAGAACAAGATGTAACAAAATTTAATGAAAATTTCGTAGAAAAATTTGACAAAATCTTGCTAGATGTTCCTTGTATGGGTATAGGAGTAATAAAAAGAAAGCCAGATATAAAATGGCAAAGAAAAGCATCAGATTTAGAGGAAATTACTAAAATACAATATAATATCTTAGAAAACTGTAAAAAATATTTAAAGGTAGGTGGAGATATTCTATATTCAACATGTTCTATTTTCTCTTGTGAAAATGAAGATATTATAAATAAATTTTTGAATAATAATAAAAATTTTAAAATAGAAAATAAAGAATTGCCTAGAATGGAATTTTTTAAAAATTTTAAAACAGAAGAAGGATATTATAAAATAAATCCTACTGATAAAAATGATGGATTTTTTATGTGTAAATTAACAAAAATAAATAATTAATGATAAAAAATTAACCTGTAAATTAACAAAAATAAATAATTAATGATAAAAAATTAATCTGTAAATTAACAAAAATAGATAATTAATGATAAAAAATCAACCTGTAAATTAACTAAAATAAATAATTAGTGATAAAAAACTAACTCTCAAAAGTAAAAATTAATAGTAAATATAAAGCAAAAAATTAATGCAAAAATTAAAACTGTAACAATATTACAATATTATTACAGTTTTATTACATTTCGATAAATCATATTGACATTTAACTAAAAAAAGATAAAATAAAAGAGTAAAAAATAGTATATTTTTCAAAAAAAAACAAAAAATATGAAGAATTATTTTATTTAATCTGCGAATAATAAAAATATAAAAAAGTAAGGAGTAAAAAATGGCTAGTTGCTTAGGATTATATATTGATAATAGTCTAATTAAATATGCAAAAATATCAAAAGACAAAGACAACATTAAAGTCGAGTCTTATGGTGTGAAATTCTATGAAAGTTCAGATTTAGAAAAAACAATAAAACAAATAATTGAAGAAACTTTTAGTTATAAAACACCAATTAGTGTAAATATAGCAGAAGAAACTTATGAGTACTTTAATATGTACGCACTATTAAGTAAAAAAGATATGCCAAAAGCTATAAAAACTGAATTTGAATCATACTGTGCAGATAAGGGATATAATCCTAATGTTTTTGAAACAAAATATGCACTAGTAGAAAATCCAGATGATAAGGAAAACCTAAAAGTTATTCATATAAGCGAAAATAAAATAGATTTAAATAAACAATCACAATTATTTCAAGGATATAAATTAGAAGGTATGTATCCTATTTCAATGTCTATTGCAAATTTAGCACAATTTGAAAATAAAGAAAATTGTTTAATAGTAAATATAGAAGACAAAACATCAATTACAACAGTTATAAATAAAACAATAGAAGATGTAAAAACACTAGATATTGGAAATGGAGATATCTTACAAAAAATAAAAGCTAAAGAAAACTCATATTCAAAAGCATATCAAATAGAAAAAGAAACAACAATTTATACATCAGAAGCAGACGACTTAGAAATGAATGGAGACAACTATTTAGAGCAAATAATGCCAACATTATATGACATAGTAGGACAAGTAAGAAAAATAATAAATGAAACAACCACAAAAATAGATAAAGTATATTTAACAGGAACAGCATCATTAATAAATAATATTGATTTATATTTTGAAGAATATCTAGAAAATGTAAAATGTGAAGTTTTAAAACCATATTTTATAAAAATAACACCAGAAATAAATATAAAAGATTATATAGAAGTAAATTCAGCAATTTCAATTGCACTAATGAACTTAAATGTTGGAATTACTGGAATGAATTTTAAGCAAAAAAACTTTGCAGAGCAATTAAAAAATGCATTAAAAGTTGATATAAATCCAGATAAAAAAGGAAAAGAAAAGAAGCTTGCAGGAAATTTATTTACAAATGATTTATCAATGCCACTAGACAATACAGAAAAAGCATTGCTAAGAGTAACAGCAGCATTATTAATATTATTTGTAGTATATAGTTGTTTTGCAGCACTTATAAATACGCAAATGACTTCTAAAGATGAAGAAGCTCGAAATTCTATAGCATCAACAAATGCGCAAATACAACTTGCAAATACTGACAATGAAAAAGTAAAAACAAAAATAAACGAATATTCAGAAATGATAGAAAACTTGCAAGAAATAAATGAAAAAATAGCAGAAACAAACCAAGTAAAAAAGGCAATTCCAAATTTGCTTACAGCGTTAATGTCTGGAATGCCAGAAGATGTACAAATTACTTCTATTGAAAACACAAGTGGAAGAACTATAAAAATAGTTGCACAATCAACAGATTATGAACAAATAGGGTTCTTTAAAGCAAAAATAAAAACAGATAATATATTAGCATCAGACACAGTACAATCAACAGCTCCACAAAAAAGTAATGGAGTAATAACTGTAGAGATAGAAGGTGAGTTGCCATGAAAAAATTATTAATTTTAAGTATAATAGTATTATTAACAATATTAATAGTAATAACTGCAATAAATGGGCTTCATATAGGAGGCTTAGAAATATTAGGAATAAGAGGTATGCAAGAAAAAAATGCAGAATTAGATAATAAAATACAAGAAGCAACAAAACTTGCAAGTACAGACTTTAAAAAAGCACAAACTCAAGTAACAGATAATATGAAGCAATTAGAAACAAAAAAACAAGAATATCAAGATATGGTAACAGTAAGTACAGACACACAAGTTGAAGAAGCAAGTCAAATAACAAGATATGAGTCAGAAAGAATAGATACTGCAATAGGTGGACATGCTAGAAGTGAAGGAGTTACATTAGATTTAAGATATACTCAAGAAGTTAACAACACAAGTAATACTTACAATCTATACTTTACAGTTGTAGGACAATATGTAAATATTATAGAATTTATTTCAGATATAGAAGATGATAAAACACTTGGGTTTAAAATAGAAAACTTTAAAATGGTAGCAGATTCAAATAATAATGTAAAAGCAACATTTGTATGTAAAGATATTGCAATAATTGGTATTTCTTCTGTATCATCTACTTCAAGTACAGGTAGTGGAGAAGGAAGTTCAAATACAAATTCAAGTAATGCAGTAGGTAATACAAACTCAAGTAATACAACAAGTAATACGACATCAAACACATCAACTAATACAACAAACACAACAAATTAAAATAAAAGAAAAGGAGTATAAGTATGGCTAAAAATGTGATTAAAGAAATAATAATTATTTTATTATTAACTTTAGCTATAATTTTAATACTTGGAGTATTATTATATAAATACACAGCAACAAATAAGGTATTACCAGAAAGTGTATCATATACTACTCCAGAAAGTTTAACACAAGAATTAGCAGAAGCAAATCAAATTCAAGATGAGCAAACTGTTTTAACTTATGAAGTAACAGCTCAAGACTTAAGAAATTATCAAAAAACAAATGAATATGTACAAGGAAAAAGAAATCCTTTTGGATCTTTAACTCAAGAAAATACAACAAGCGGAAATAGTCAAAATGGAACATCAGCCTCAGGAAATACAAATTCTGGAAGTACATCTTCTGGAAGTAGTTCATCAGGAACAAATACTTCAAGCGGAAATTCAGATACATCAAATAATTCCCAAGGATATTTTCCGAATAAAGGTACAAAATAATAAGGTATTAACATTATATTTATAAAAATATAAATATAGTTCAATATAAAAAATTCAAAAGAAAAGGGGGGAAAAACAAATGAGAGAACAAAAAGGTATAACATTAGTTGCTTTAGTAATAACAATTATAGTTCTATTAATTTTAGCAGGAGTTACAATAGCAGCATTATCAGGACCAAATGGAATACTTTCAAATTCAGTAAAATCAAATGAAGAAACTGCAATGGCTCAAGCAAAAGAAGCAGTTAGTATGGCAGTATCAGAAGTATTAACAGATTATTATGTAACACAAACAACAAATTCAGGAACTCCACAAGACCTATCAAAGGAAACTGTTGAAGCATCTTTAACTAAAAATTATCCAGATTTTAAAAACCCAATAGTTACAGAGCCAGCTACAGGATCAAATTCAGGAACAGTAACAATGGAAATAAATGGAATAAAAGTTTCAGTTCCATTTACTGTAACAGAACCAACAGGATCAGGAGCATCAACTTGGACACTAGGAGAAGCATCAATAGTTGATTAGTAAAATAAATATGTATATATAAGGGAGGATTTTAATAATGAGAGAACAAAAAGGTATAACTTTAGTTGCTTTAGTAATCACAATTATAGTATTATTAATTTTAGCAGGAGTTACAATAGCAGCATTATCAGGACCAAATGGAATACTTTCAAATTCAGTAAAATCAAATGAAGAAACAGCAAAAAGTCAAGCAAAAGAAGCAGTAAGTATGGCAATATCAGAATTATTAACAAATTATTATGTAACACAAACAACAACAGCATCAAATCCAACAGATATATCAGCAAGTGATATTGGAGCACAAGTTACAGCAAATTATCCAGATTTTACTGTAACAGCAACAGCAGATGATGGAATAACAATGACAATAAATGGAATTAGCGTTAAAGTGGCACTTACAAAACAAACAAATACTGGTACTGACACAAGTACAGCACCAACAACTTGGAAAGTGGGAAACGCTACTATAGTAACAGGTTCATAATAGTAGATATAAATCTAGCAACATTTAGGCATATGCATTTATGTATATGCCTAAAATTATAAAAACCAATAGGGGAGAAATATATGGACTTAATTATATATATAGTAATATTTTTAATCGGGATATTTTTCGGCAGTTTTTATACACTTGCAGTATACAGAATTCCAAATAGAGAAGATATAATTCATACACATTCATATTGCCCAAATTGTAAGCACAAATTAGGAATTTTAGATTTAATCCCTGTATTTAGTTATATATTTTTAGGCGGAAAATGTAGATATTGTAAAGAAAAAATTAGACCAAGATATTTCATAATAGAAATATTGTCAGGAATATTTTTTATAGTTGTAGCATATTTAATGAAAATAAATTATCAAAACCTTAATTTAGAAGTTATATTAAATTTTGCATTTTTTGTATTATATTTTACATTTATAGTTATAATTGCAGGAATAGATAGCGAATATAGGAAAATGGACAAAAAAGTATTAATGTATGGAGTTATCATATCTCTTATATATATGGTATATCTATGTATAATAGATTTTGAGAGTATATATAGATATGTGATATATTTAATATTATTTATAATTTTATTACTAATAGATACAATATATTTAAAGAAAAAAGCACTAGACAGTTATCCATTAGATATATTAATTACAATAATAATTATGATAGTATTTACAAGTGAATTTATAGTTATTAATACTGTAATTGCAACACTTCTTTCAATTGCTATATATTTAATACTAAGAAAAGTACAAATTGCAAGAGGAAAAAGTAAAAAAACAGAAAAAGAAATAAACCAAGAAATTTCCATAGGACTTTATTTAGCAATAACAAATATAATGTTTTATTGTATAACACTTGGATATTGCAAATTTCTAGTTTAGAAAGGAAAATTTTATGAGGCATAAAGAAGAAAAAGGGGTAACAGGAATAGATATTACAATTTCAATAACACTTATTGCCATTTTTATAGCATTAATTGCGACAATTACATACAACATACAAAAAAAATCTGATGATCTCCAAAAAAACTCAGATGCAACAATGTATGCTGTTCAAATAATTGAAGAAATAAAGGCACAAGGTTTTGCCATTTTGCCAAAAAAGGGAACAAATACTATAAATGGTTATGAACCAGGATATATATTAGATTCAAATGGAAAAGAAACACCATATTATCAAGAAGTAACAGTAATTGATTATACAGAAATTCCTGGAAACGAGGATAAAAAAGCAGAAATATTAAAACAAGTAACTGTTAAAGTAAGATATATGTCAGGAAGTGAAGAAAAAGCAGTTGAACTTTCTACAATAATTTCAAAGGAGAGCTAGAGTGAAAAAAGAAAGAGGTATAACATTAATATCTGTAATAATTTATGTAATAGCACTATTAGTTGTAGTAGGCTTAATTTCTACATTAACAGGGTATTTTTATAAAAATGTTAATGTAAGTACTGAAAATAGCGAGCTTACTACTCAATTTACTAAATTTAATAGCTATTTTACATCAGAAGTTAATGAAAAAAACATAACTGTTTTAGATGCAAAAACATCTGATGAAACACCAAAAACAAGCTATATAGCATTTTCAAATGGTGTAACATATACTTTTAATGAAGAGTATAAAGCAATCTATAGAAATAATATAAAAATTTGTACAAATGTAGATAGATGTTTATTCAGTTATGATTTTATAGAAAACAAATATGTAGTTTATGTAGATTTAAAAATAGGCAATATTGAAAGAACTGGAAATAATATTTTAACCTTTACAATAAATAATTAAAACTTAAAAAGAGGAGAGAAAATTATGGAATTGAAAAGAAGACAGCCTTTAGGAGTTGAATTAGTTAAAAGAGGAATTGTAAAAGAATCAGATATAGAAGAAGCACTAGAATATCAAAGACAACACCCAGAAATGAAAATAGGAGATATTCTATATGAATTAGATGCAGCAGACCCTAATCTTCTAATAAAAGAAATCGCAGATATTCTTGGTACAAAAGGTATGCTTTTAAGGAATAATGTAGTTAAAGTAAATTTAACAGATTATATATCTCTTGATGTAGCAAAAAAATATAAAGCAGTACCAGTAGACATAGAAAACGGAAAGATAAAAGTTTGTTTTGCGAATACCACAAATCAAAAAAATATAGAAACAGTTAGGCTTTTGTTATTAAATAAAGGCCTAGTTATGGAGCCATATATAACATTTGAAAAAGATATTGACAGATTCTTAATATCTTTAGAAGGTAGAGTAGAAGATGACTTAAATATAAATAATAACTCAGGAATAATAACAGTTACAGAACTTGTAGACTCTATTATTAAAACAGCAATTAGTAAACGTGCAAGTGATATTCATATAGAACCTTTAGACAATAGTGTAAGAGTAAGGTATCGTATAGATGGTGAGCTTTATACTGCAACTAATATTCAAAAAGAAAGACAATCACAAGTAATAGGTAGACTAAAAGCTATTTCAAATATGCATCAAGAAAAACAAGAAGCACAAGATGGAAGAATTACATTATATGACGGGTATAATATTCGTGTTTCTTCACAACCAAATATTTATGGAGAAAAATTTGTTTTAAGACTATTAAAGAAAGACGAAAATATACATGATATATTTGAATTAGGCTATCCAGGCAATAAAGAAACAATGAGAAGAAGTTTTAACAAAAGAAATAGTATAACAGTAATTGCAGCACCAACAGGAGAAGGAAAAACAACAACACTATACAGTATAATCGACTATTTAAATTCACCAGAAATCAATATAACTACAATAGAAGACCCAGTAGAAATAAGAATAAATGGTCTTAACCAAATAGAAGTAGGTCCAAAAGCCACATTTATAAGTTCACTTAGAACAGTACTTCGTCAAGACCCAGATATTATATTAGTTGGTGAAATTCGTGACCTAGAAACAGCAGAAATTGCAATTCAAGCAGGACAAACAGGTCATTATGTATTATCAACAATCCACACAATAGATAGTGTAGAAGTAATAAATAGACTAAGAAAAATGGGAGTATCAAATTATGACATAGCAAGTACTCTTGCAACATCAGTATCACAAAGACTAGTTAGAAGAATATGCCCTAAATGTAAAAAAGAAAGAGAATTTAACGAAGAAGAAAGACAAATAATACAAAAAATAATGTCAAAATATGGTGAACAAGTAGACTTATCAAACCATACAACATATGAGCCAGTAGGATGTGATTACTGTAATAATACAGGATTCTACGAAAGAATAGGTATATTTGAAACACTAGATATAACAGACGAATTGCAAGAACTAATAGTAGCAGATGCATCAAGTTTAGAAATTAGAAAAAAAGCATTAGAACTTGGTTATAGACCATTAATTGTAGACGGAATCAGAAAAGTATTAGAAGGTAAAACAGTATTGCAAGAACTAAACAAAAAATTACTATTTTATTAATATAAAATTTATATGGTTTATAGGTAATTCCAAAATAATGGTCAATCTGGTCAATCTGGGACAGGTACATCGTGACCAAAAATGGTCAATCTGGGACAGGTACATCGTGACCAAAAATGGTTAATCTGGGACGGGTCTTAAGTGACCAAAAGTGGTTAATCATAACCCGGTCACAATTGACCAAAAAATAAAAAACCTAAATTAAAAATATAGGCAGGAATAGTATTATGAATATGGATAGAATATTGGATTTGGCAATAGAAAAAGATGCATCAGACGTACATTTAGTACCTGAAAATAAGCCAATGCTAAGAATTGCAAGAGATCTTATCTCAATAGATGAAATGGATGTAATTACACCAGAAGATATGCTAGAGGTATATGATTATATTATAAGAGGAAATTTAGATAAAGATGCAGTATTTAATGAAACAAGAAAGTTAGATACTTCTTATGAATATAGGGGTATAAGGTTAAGAGTAAATTTTTCTTATTCTAGGGAAGTACCTGTTTGTACATTAAGACTTATAAAAAATGAATTACCAACATTTGAAGAACTTGGTGTTCCAGATGTTGTTAGAAGAATGACATATCAGCCACAAGGTTTAATTTTAGTTACAGGAAAAACAAACTCTGGTAAAACTACAACATTAAATGCATTGATAAATGAAATAAATGAAAAACAAAACAAAAAAATATTAACTTTAGAAAATCCAATTGAATATAGACATCATTCTAAAAAATCATTAATTGTACAAAAAGAAGTAGGAAGAGGTCTAGATAGTTTATCTTATAGTGATGGTGTTAAAAACTCTTTAAGAGAAGACTGCGATATCTTAGTAATAGGAGAGATTCGTGATAAAGTAACCATGGAAGCTGCAATTGAAATGGCAGAATCAGGGCATTTAGTAATAGGAACACTTCATACAAAATCTTGTGCGGAAACAATAGACAGAATGATTAACTTTTATGAAGTAAGAGATCAAGCAAGTATCAAGTATTTAATGTCTGCTTTATTAAAACTTGTAGTATCTCAAAGATTATTAAAAGGTACAGACGGAAAATTAGTTTTAGTACCAGAAGTTATGGTAGTTGACAATATTGTAGCTGGTATAATTAGAAAAGAAAAAATAAGTGTTTCAGAAATAGAAGATGCAATTCAAAGTAATTTAGAAAAAGGAAGTATAGGTTTAATAAATTCACTTGCAGAATTATTTGTTAAAGATAAAATTACTTTAGAACAAGCAAAATCTCAAATAGAAGAAAAAAATATAGAAACACTAAATAGAACAATTATGCAACTTAGAATAAAATTATCCAAATAGGAGGTAAAATATGGCAACATATACTTATAAGGCAATTACAAAAAGAGGTTTAGTAGTTAGAAACAGAGTAGAAGTGCCAACTAAACAATTTTTAATAAGGTCACTTAAAGAAAATGATTTATTACCAATAAGTGTAGTTAAAATTCCATATGGTGGTTCTAAAAAAAGAGTAAAGCAAAAAAAGAATATATCTAACTTAGATGAAATGATGAAAAACTTAAATACAACAAAAGTTCAAAATAAAGAAGAACCAACAACAGCACAAAGAGTAAAAATGTATTTTGCAAGGCAAAGAAAAATTACTCCAAGAGATATAGTAGTATTTACTCAAAATTTCTATCTACTAAAGAAAGCAAATTTTAATAATATCCATGCATTAAGGACAATAATAGATAGTACAGAAAACTTTATCTTTAGAGAAATATTAGAAGACATATTAGCAGGTGTTGAAGCTGGAGAAAACATGTATACTACTATGGAGTATTATTCAGATGTATTCCCATATATATATATAAATATGATAAAAGTTGGAGAATTATCTGGGTCACTTACAAATTCTTTTGAACAAGCAGTAAGATACTTAGATGAAACAAATGCATTAAACAAAAAAATAAGATCAATATTAGTTCCTAATTTAATACAATTTGTATTATTACTAGTTATGCTATTTGTAGGAACATTAGTTGCAATACCAGCAATACAAAATGTTTATGAAGAATTAGGCTCAAAAGACACTTTACCTGCTGTAACATTATGGTTCCAAAAATTCTTAAATGGACTGGTTGAATATTGGTATATTCCTACTTTAATAGTATTAGGAATTATAGCTGCAATAGTATTTTATGTCCATACACCAAAAGGAAAATATAATTTCCACTATTTTAAATACAAAGCACCAGTATTTGGAGAATTAATTTTTGCTTTAGATTTTTCAAGATTAATTAGAGCAATGCTTTTAAACCTTCAAAATGGAATGAGAATACAAGAAGCACTAGAAGTAAGTAAAAATGTTATAAAAAATTATGTTATGTTATCTATGATAGAAACATCAATTAATAATATACTAGTCGGAACTTCTTGGATAGAACCATTTGAAAAATCAGGATTAGCAAAACCTATGCAAACAGAAATGTTAAAAATAGGTATGCAAACTGACTTAGCTGAAATGATGGAAAAATTAGTAGAATATATGCAAATAGATATAGATGATATAATGACAAAAATAATGAAAGCCTTACCACAAATTGTATATGCAATTGTAGGAGTTGTATTAATATTCTTTGTACTAGTAGTACTTGTTCCTTGTGTACAAGTATATATGAGTAATTTCTTATTCTCAGCATATTTATAAAAAACAAAAGAATGTCCCATTTGGGTGTCCTTTTGGGGGCAGACCCCACTGGGACACTTTTAAAAATTTATCCAGTTTAGACATATAATAAATAAAATATGATAGAGGTGAAAAAGTGAAAGTAGGAATAGATCTAGGAGGAAGTCACATAGGAATAGGAATTGTAGATAACAAAGGAAACATAGTAGAAAAATTTGAAAAAAGATTACTCATAAAAGACAAAAAAGAAATAAAAAATATTATAGAAAACTACATAAATGAAATTATATCAAAATTAAATGACAAATACGAAATAACAAATATAGGAATTGCAGTACCAGGTACAGTTTATGAAAACAAAATAGAAAAATGTGTAAACTTAAAATTAAAAAATTATGATATAGTATCAAAACTAAAAGAAAAAATAAAATATCCCATAAAAATGGCAAATGACTGCAAATGTGCAGCACTTGCTGAAAACAGATATGGAGTATTAAAAAACTATAATAGAGCAATATTTCTAACCATAGGAACAGGAATAGGAGGAGCAGTAATAATAGAAAACAAACTATTAGATGCAGGAAAATACCCAGGCTGTGAATTCGGCCATATGGTAATAAAAAAAGACGGACTCCTTTGCAAATGTGGCAAAAAAGGGTGCTTCGAAAAATACGCTTCAATGAAAACATTTAAAGACAAAATAAGAAAAATATTTAACTTAGACGAAAAAACAAATGGAAAGCAAATACTAGAATTAATAAAGAAAAACAAAGAAAATGAAAACATAAATAAAATAATAGATGAATATATAGAAAACTTATGTATAGGAATATCAAACTTAGTAAATATATTCGAACCAGAAATAATCGGGATAGGTGGAAGTTTTATATACTTTTCAGACATACTATTAGAAAAACTAAGAAATCAAATAGTAAAAAAGCCATATTTATTTAACAAAAGAGAATTATTAAACATAAAACCAGCAAAACTTGGAAATGATGCCGGAATAATAGGAAGTACACTGTTAGAATAAAAGAAAGGTAGGTATAGATTATGGAGAACGAAAAAAAGGCAACTCGCCAGAGCTATGGAGAGGCGTTGCTTGAGCTTGGAAAAAAATTTGAAGATGTTGTTGTATTAGATGCAGATTTATCTACAGCAACAAAAACAAGTATTTTTGCAAAAGAGTTTCCAGATAGATTTTTTGATATGGGAATTGCTGAGCAAAATATGATGGGAACAGCCGCAGGTTTAGCAACGGCCGGTAAAGTTCCATATGTTAGTACTTTTGCAATGTTTGCAGCAGGAAGAGCTTATGACCAGGTTAGAAATAGTATATGTTACCCAAATCTTAATGTAAAAATTTGTGCAACACATAGTGGAATAACTGTTGGTGAAGATGGAGCTACACATCAATGTATAGAAGATATTTCACTTATGAGAACAATTCCAAATATGACGGTTTTATCTGTTTGTGATGATGCTGAAACAAAATGGGCAGTTAATGAAATATATAAAATAGACGGACCTGTTTATTTAAGGCTTGGAAGACTTTCAGTTCCAAAAGTGTATGAAGAAGGTCAAAAATTTGAAATAGGAAAAGCCGTTCAATTTGGAGAAGGAAAAGATGCTACAATTTTTGCAACAGGTGTTACTGTGCAAGAAGCATTAAAGGCACAAGAGATTTTAAAAGGAAAAGGGCTTGATGCTAGAGTAGTAGATATTCACACAATTAAACCAATTGACGAAGAAATGATAGTAAAATGCGCAATAGAGACAAAAATTTTAATTTCAATTGAAGATCATAATATTATAGGAGGCTTAGGAAGTAGTATTTCAGAAGTTCTAACAACCAAAAGACCTGCTAAACTTATCAGGTTAGGAATAAAAGACACATTTGGAAGGTCTGGAAAAGCAGAAGAGCTTATGCAAAAATATGGAATTACCTCAGAAAATATAGTAGATGCTATATTAAAAAGCAAAGATTAAAACATAATGCTTAAAATGTAATTTTAAAACTTAGAAGATAAATTCAAAGTGTGAATTTTTTGTAAATTTTAAAAAACGAAGAAAAAGCTAAAATAATGTAAAAATAAGCAAAAAAGCTAATATTTTCTATTAAAATAATATATAAAAACTATTGCAAAATTTGTAGATTATTGTTATTATAAATACGAGCAAAATATAAAAATTAACAAAATTACTTTGAAAGAACAAGAACATAAATTTAGCAAATTACATTGAAAGGAAAAGATTATAAATGATAGATTTTAGAAATGTAAGCAAAACATATGATACAGGAACAAAAGCAGTAAAAAACGTAACATTCAAAATAGAAAAAGGCGAATTTGCTTTTTTTGTAGGATCATCTGGAAGTGGTAAATCAACAATCATAAAACTAATACTAAAAGAAGAAGAACCTACATCTGGAAATATCATTATTAATGGTAAAGACACAACATTTTTAAAACCAAGCAGAGTACCATATTTAAGAAGAAGTATGGGAGTTGTATTTCAAGATTTCAGACTTTTACCAGACAAAACAGTATATGATAATGTAGCATATGCAATGTATATAGTAAGAGCTACACCAAGACATATAAGAAGACAAGTACCAATGGTTTTATCACTTGTTGGACTAAGTAACAAAGCAAAAATGTATCCAAATGAACTATCTGGAGGAGAACAACAAAGAGTGGCTTTAGCAAGAGCCTTAGTAAATAATCCATCTATGCTTATTGCAGACGAGCCAACAGGAAACCTAGACCCAGATACAGCATGGGATATAATGACACTATTAAATGATATTAATATGAGAGGAACAACAGTAGTAGTTGCAACACATGCAAAAGACATAGTAGACAGAATGAAAAAAAGAGTTATACATATTAATAAAGGCGAAATAGTAAGAGATGATAAAAAAGGTGGGTATGATTGTGAAATATAACATATTAGGATATTTAATAGGAGAAGGACTAAGCAATGTATTTAAAAACAAAAAATCAACAGGTGCATCACTTATAATAATGTGTGCAACAATGATAATATTTGGTGTATTTCTAATATTAGGGGAAAATATAAACCATTTTGTAGACCAAATAAAATTAGAACAAGGTTTTCAAGTATTTATAAATGTAGATGCAACCCAAGAAGAAATAGATCAAGTAGGAACTCAAATAAGAGCATTAGATGGAATAAATACAATAGAATTTATATCAAAAGAAGATGCACTAAATAGCATGAAAGAAAGGCTAAATGATACTAAAGGAGTTTTAGATTCTGTAAATGCAGAAAATTTAAAAACATCATATTTAGTTACAGTTACAGATTTAAATAAAAGCAAAGAAATACAAGACCAAATTTTAAAAATGGATAATGTAGCAAAAATAGAAAGCAGTGATGAAACAGTAGCAGCATTAATTGATGTAGCAAATGGTATTAGAATAGTAACAGGTGTTATACTTGTTTTATTAATAGTAATATCTATATTCATAATTTCAAATACAATAAAATTAACAGTACATGCCAGAAGAAAAGAAATTTCAATTATGAAATATGTAGGAGCAACTAATGGTTTCATAAGATGGCCATTTGTGGTAGAAGGTATGATAATAGGAATATTTGCAAGTATAATTTCTATTTTAATTGTAGGAGGCACATATAACTTAATTGCAGACCAATTTGCAAACACTAACTTTATGCGTATAATAGGAGTAAACTTAGTTACATTCCAAGATATGTTAACATCAATAATTGTTGTATACTTATTACTAGGAATAGGAATAGGAGCCATAGGAAGTATTATCTCAATGAGAAAATATTTAAAAGTATAAAGGAGAAACTATGCGTAAATTTTTATGTGTTGTTTTGATAATTTTAATAATTTTTTCAGCAACATTTGTTTTTGCAGAAAATGAAACAGAAAATATATTAGTAACGAGAGCCCAAAATTCGGATGAAAATTCAGAGTTAGAAAATAATGAAGAATCAGAAGGCGAAAACCAAGGGACAGATTTAAACTCACAAAAGCAAGATCTAGAAGAAAAAATAGACCAAGCAAACCAAGAACTATCTGAAACCCAAAGTGATTTATCAGACAATTTGTTACAAGTTGAAAAGCTAGACCAAAGAATAAAAGATTCTGAAGGTGAACTTCAAGATTTAAAAACTAAAGTAGATGAACTAAAAACTTCTATATCACAAGTAGAAACTGAACTTGAAGAAGTAACGGCTAAATATGATGCACAACAAAAACTATTAGAAGAAAGAGTAATAGCATTATATGAAATAGGAGAAGTTGATTATTTAGATATTTTATTACACTCAAATAGCCTTTCTGAATTCATTTCTAGTTATTATGTAATTTCAGAAATAATAGAAATAGACCATGACCTACTAGAAAGCATAGGAGAAAAAAAGGACGAAATATCTCTTTCAAAGCAAAAATTAGACAACCAAAAAGAAGAACTTGCACAACTTGTAGAAACCCAAAATAGAACATCAAAAGTTTTGCAAAATACAAAAACAATAAGAGAAAATTATATTGCAAAATTATCAGAAGAAGAAAAGCAAAAGCAAGCACAAATAGACGAAATGACAGCACAATATGAAGAAATAAATAGACAAATTCTAGCTTTAGCAGAGCAAGGACTAGATGCATCATATATAGGTGGAGAATTTGCATGGCCAGTACCAGGCTACACAACAATAACATCTAAATATGGTATGAGGGTACATCCAATTACTGGACAATATAAATTACACACAGGAGTGGACATTGGGGCACCAAGAGGAGCAAACTTTATAGCAGCAAATGATGGTATAGTTGTAAAATCAGAATATAACTCAGCATATGGAAATATGGTTGTAATAGACCATGGAGGAGGAATATCTACACTATATGCACACGGAGACAAAAGACTTGTAGAAGTAGGACAAACTGTAAAAAGAGGCGAAAGCGTATTAGTTGTAGGTTCAACCGGATATTCAACAGGACCACATGCACATTTTGAAGTAAGAATAAATGGAGTTGTAACAGATCCAATGCCATACATCACAAATCAAATAGTTCCAGGTTCAGAAGATAAAAACGAAGAAAATCAAACCAAAGAAGATCAAGATATTGCAAATAAGATAGATCAATATTAAAATAAAGCAGTATTAAAGTAAAGCAGTATTAAAGTAAAGCAGTATTAAAGTAAAGCAGTATTAAAATAAAGCAGTATTAAAGTAAAGCAGTATTAAAATAAACAACAATATAAAAACAAAATAGTACAGTCTTAAAATAGATCATATCAAAACAAAATAAAGCAGTATAAAAAAGCAATATTAAGATAAATCAATTTTAAAAAATATTGGGTAAAATTTTACCCAATAAAAAATATCAAAAAAAATTGTAAAAATTAGGAGAAAAAGTAAAAAATAGGAGGAACTTATGAGAAAAATAGTAAAAGGAGTAATTGGAATATTTTTAATAATTGTTATATTATTAACATCAAAACTGTATTATGTAATAGGAGCAAGTGAAAGTGAACTAAATAGCCAAAAGTCAGATAATGATCAAAAAATAAAAGAAGCAGAACAAAAAAAAGAGGAACTTCAAGATGTAAAAGATGAAACTATGAATGAAATAAATAGTTTATCTGAGCAAATAACAGATTACCAAAGCCAAATAAACAATATAGAAGCACAAATAGATGATGCAAATAAAAAAATAGAAGAGCAAACCCAAAAACTTGCTCAAGCTGAAGAAGATTATAAAAAGCAAGAAGAAATGTTAAATGAAAGAGTAGTAGCATTATATGAACTTGGAGAAGTTTCATATTTAGATGTTTTATTATCATCAGAAAGTTTAACAGACTTTATATCTCGCTATTATGTAATATCAGAAATTGCAGAAAGTGATGTAGAATTATTAGACCAAATAGAAAACCAAAAAAAGGAAATAGAAGATACTAAAAAATCAATAGAAGATACAAAAGCTGAACTTTCATCAGCAAAAGAAGAAAAAGAAAAAGTTGCAACAGAGCTTCAAAACACAAAAAATCAAAAAAATACATATGTTGCTGAGTTGTCACAAGACCAACAAGAATTACAAGAACAAATAGAAGAATTGCAAGAAGCAAATGTTCAAATAGATAAAGATATAGCAGCAGCAAGAGCAGAAGCACAAAGAAAATTGCAAGAAGAACTAGAAAGGCAAAAACAACAAAATCAAAATAAAAATAATAATAATACAGGAAATACTGGAAGTTCCGGAAGTACTGGAAGCAGTGGAGGAATAAGCAATCCAAGTGCATCAGGATTTATATATCCAGTGCCAAGTTCATATGCTAGAATAACAACAGGAATGTATTATTCAAGTGGTGCATATCACGGAGCTGTGGATTTTGGATCTTCTGGAATATCAGGACAACCAGTATATGCAGTAGCAGATGGTATAGTAGTTACAGCTAAAGCATTAACTACAAGTTATGGAAATTATGTAATTATATTACACGATAATGGACTATATACTTTATATGCACACGGTCAAGCAGGTTCAATTTCAGTTTCTCAATATCAAAGAGTAAAACAAGGTCAGCAGATAATGAGAGTTGGAAATACCGGAAATTCAACTGGACCACATTTACATTTTGAAGTAAGAACTAGTCCAGGACTATATAGCAATAGGGTAAATCCTACTGGATATTTGCCATAAATAGTATTTATGTAGTTACAATTTGGAAAGAATTGTAACTTTATTATATTTTGGTCTTGACAAGAGCAAAAAAACATATAATAATATGAGTGATAAAAATTTTATTAATTGAAAGAAGGGTGCAATATGGAAGAGAAAAAAAGCTATAAAGTCTATAAAATTGTTATGATTATAGTGCTTACAGCATATATAACATTTATGATAACAACTATTGTAGGATATAATTATTTAATAAAAGATGATGGAAAATTATTATTATTAAATACATCTTCTAATGAAGAAGATATAGCTACAAAATTAAGTAAATATAAAACTATAATAGACGAATATTATTTATGGGATGTAGATGAAGCAAAATTAGAAGAAGGTGCAATAAAAGGGTATATAGAAGGTCTAGATGATCCATATACAGAATATATATCAAAAGAAGAAATGCAAGAATATATGCAAGATACAATGGGAAATTATGTAGGTATAGGTATATATATGGTATTAGACAATGAAAGTGGGAAAATTAGAGTATTAGCTCCAATGAAAAACTCACCAGCAGAAGAGGCTGGATTAAAATCTGGAGATATAATATTAGAAATAGATGGAGAAAGCTATACAGCAGACGAAATGTCTAATATGTCTAATAAAATAAAAGGAGAAGAAGGTACAAAAGTAAAATTAAAAATTTTAAGAGGCACAGAAACTCTAGAATTTGAAATAGAAAGAAGAAACATAAAAGTAAACCCAGTAGAAGGTAAAGTATTAGAAAATAATATAGGATATATACAATTTTCATCATTTGATGAAACAACAGCAGAAGATTTTAAAGCAAAATATCAAGAATTAGAATCTATGCGGAATAACATCATTAATAATAGATTTAAGAAATAATGGTGGAGGCTTAGTAGACCAAGCAACAGATATAGCAGATTTAATAGTTGAAAAAGGAAAAGATTTATTATATGAAGTAAATAAAAATGGTGAAGAAGAAACAGTCAAATCAGAAATAGACCCAATTATAAATATGCCAATAGTAGTACTTGTAAATGAAAACACAGCAAGTGCATCTGAAATATTAGCAGGAGCATTAAAAGACTACGAAAAAGCTACAATTGTTGGAACTACAACATATGGAAAAGGTGTAATACAACAAATACTATCATTAAAAGATGGAAGTGGCCTAAAAATAACAACAGAAGAATACCAAACACCAAATCACAATAAAATTCATGGTATAGGAATTGAACCAAACATAACAGTAGAACTACCAGAAGAATTGCAAAACCAAGTAACAATACCAGAAGACCAAGATACACAATTACAAAAAGCAATAGAAGTATTAAGCAGTAATAATTAAAGATTTATATTAATAGAAAAAAATAGTTAGTTATAAAATAGTAATATTAATAAAATCAAAGATATTATTTTAATAAAAACAAGGCTAGTAATATTAATAAAAGCAAAGATAGTAATATAAATAGACCTAAAGTAGTAAAAAAACAAAAAAATTAATTAAGTAACAAAAAATTGGAAGAGGGGATATTATGAATTTACCTAATAAACTTACTATATTTAGAATAATATTAGTACCAATAATGGTAATAATACCTTTAATTGGTATAAAACAAGAATTATATGGAATACCTATTACTTGGATTTTAGTAGATATAATTTTTATAATTGCATCAATAACAGATAAACTAGATGGCTATATAGCAAGGAAAAAAAGTCAAGTTACTACATTTGGTAAATTCTTAGATCCTTTAGCAGATAAAATCCTTGTATTATCTGCAATGTTATTATTAGTAGAAGATGGAAGACTTCCAGCTTGGATTCCAATAATAGTACTTGCAAGAGAATTTGTTGTATCAGGCTATAGATTAATTGCAGTAGAAAAAGGAGGCATAGTAATTGCAGCCTCAAAATGGGGTAAGTTAAAAACAGTAACTCAAATGTTTGCAATAATACTTGCATTTGTAGATGTAAATGCATTTGCAACATGTTTTAAAGGAACACTTGCTTCATCAGACTTTGTGCTTAACTTAATTGTAACAATACTTATGATTTTGCAAGTAATAGCAACTATTTTTTCAGGGTATGATTATTTAAAAGGAGCTAAAAAAATGCTTAAATAAATTTATAAAAAATACTTGACAAAAAAATAAATGTGCCGTAATATATTAGGTATGTTTAAAAACAAAACTGCATAGGAGGAAGATTATGGAAGAAAAAGAAGTTATATTAACACAAGAAGGATATGATAATTTAGAAAAAGAATTAAATTATTTAAAAACAGATAAAAGGTCAGAAATAGCAGAAAGAATAAAAGTAGCTTTAGGATTTGGAGATCTATCAGAAAACTCAGAATATGATGAAGCAAAAACAGCACAAGCTGAAAATGAAGGAAAAATAGTTGAATTAGAAAATAAATTAAGACATGCTAAAATAATAGACGAAAAAGATATAGATACATCAACAGTACAAGTAGGAAATACAGTAAAAGTACTAGACATGGAATTTGACGAAGAACTTTCATATACTATAGTTGGTTCAACAGAAGTAGACTTAGCAGAAAACAAAATTTCTAACGAATCACCACTAGGAGAAGCACTACTTGGAGCAAAGAAAAAACAAGTAGTTGAAGTAAAAGCACCTAACGGAATAATAAAATATAAAATTTTAGATATTACAAAATAGGGTGTAAATTTAAGGTTATTGGGTATTATAAATATATAATATAATATAATATAATATAATATAATATAATAATTATAATAATATATAGTTATGTATGATAATATATATAGATAAAAATAAAATTATATGTGTAGCTAATAAATAATCAAAATTTCAAAAATATTTGAAATTTTGATTTGCCTAGCTACAAAGAAAAATAGTAGAGTAAAATACAAAAAATCAACAAATAATTTCTAAATGATTCAAAAATAAGCTAAAAGTAATTTAAAAGCAATCCCAAAATAATCAAAAAATAGTCAAAAAATCTAAAAAATAAAATAAAATTAAAAAAATAACAAAAAATTAACAAAAAAATTAGAAACTAATATTGACAAAATTGTAATAAAGCATTATAATACATATTGTCGCAAACAAAAAATATGGGTAGGTGGCCGAGTGGCTAAAGGCGGCAGACTGTAAATCTGTTCTCATTTGAGTACGATGGTTCGAATCCATCCCTGCCCACCAAAAAAGCTGAATTTTAACCAATTTCAGCTTTTTTTATTTTTATTCAAAATTATTTGTAAGTATTGATAATCCTTAATTCTAGTCATTTTCATTATTCAAACTATATTCAAAATTATTTGCCATTTTTTATTGTTTTTTTGTTTCTGCACAAAATTTGCACAAATAAATTGCACAAAAATCAACCTTTATAATTCAGTTGTATCAGTCGATACACGGATTTATTTAATGTGATTTTGCACAAATTGCACAAAAAAGATAGAACTGTAAATACAATCCTATCTATTTTTAAAATTAATCTTATTTATAAATGAATTTACTAATCTTTTTAATGTATCTTTTGAAAAATCAAATAACAAGCTAACATATTCAAAAGTTTTATCAATATAATCTTTAAGGCGTATATTTTCTTGTTTTAACTTTTCATTTTCTTGCTTTAAATTGTAGTTTTCTAATTGTGTCTGTTCTGCTTTATATATGGTTTCGTCTACAATATTTTTAATTTTAGTATATCTTTTAGCAAGGGTATTGAACTTTTTAATAACATGCCTATAATCATTTCGCATAATCTCAATATCATTTGTAACCTTTTCTTGTTCATAGTGTTTAGTTTCTTCAAACATTTCTTGGGTTTCATAACTAGTAATCTTTTTTAGCTTTTCTATTGGTATATGTTCGTTTTCTTCTTTATTGCCACGTTCTAAATTAAAGCCAGACTTTGTCATATAAGAATAAAAATTATCTTGTAATTTTCTATAACTGTCTTTACCTTTCCAATACTCACTACAAGCAATTTTTCTAATTTCTTTTCCGTTCTTATCTTTTTTATGAACAACTGGAATAAACAAAATGTGTAAGTGAGGAGTGGATTCGTCCATATGAATTTTTGCTGATACAATAAAATCTTCTCCAAGATTATTATAATTTGCTACAAACTTATATGCAGTTTCAAAGTATCTTTTTGTTTCTTCTTCTCCAATACTATTAAAAAATTCTTTATCAGAAGTAATTATAAATTCACACATTACATTGCTTACTTTTTTTATCATGCCTTGCAAATTATATTTTTCTCTTATATCTTTAAAAACTTTTTCATAAGTAGAATAAGGAGTTTTTATTGAATAATTTAATATTGAATTTTGCTTATTTATATTTTTATTAGAATAGTTTGTATTTTTTCTTTCATTATGTCTATATATGCCAGCTGTAAATGTTAAAATAAAACTGATAGAAAAATTCAAAATAAAATTGATAGAATTCTATCAGTTTTTTTGATGAATT
>CALXCJ010000017.1 GCA_944386775.1 uncultured Clostridia bacterium | reverse complement strand
GTGAAAATTGGATAAGAAAAAAATAGATGAAATAAAAGAAAATAAAATAAAACAAAATGAAGCAAAAGAAAACAAACCAGAAAGCTAAAAAAAAGGTATAATATTAAGAAAAAAATAGAGGTGAAAATTGGATAAGAAAAAAATAGATGAAATAAAAGAAAATAAAATAAAACAAAATGAAGCAAAAGAAAACAAACTAAATCAAGCTAACATAAAAGAAAGTCAGCAAAACAAAATAAAAGAAAGCAAAATAATAAAACAAAGCAAACTAGAACAATATAAAATAAAACTAACAAACCTATGCAATAAAATATTAAATTCCAGTTTTTTTACAATAATAATAATATCATTAATAGTACTAAAAGCATTATTATTTTATAAAAACACAATTATGATAAGAGAAGGAATAGACCAAACTACAATTCTTGGAACAGTTTGTTTTGCATTTATATTACTATCTTTTTTAAACATATTTCCAAACAAACAAAGAACAATATTAACTATTATTTTGGATATATTAATCAGTATAATTTTATTTGCAGACAACATATATTATACATATTCAAGCAATGTATTATCAGTATTGCAAATTACAAACCTACAATATGGAGAAGAAATATTAGGGACAATACCAGTATTACTAAACCTAACACATCTACTATATTTTATAGACATAATTATAATTTTAATATTATTATCAACAAAAAAACTGCAAATACAAGAAAAAAAGGAAAATCTTAAAAAGACAGTTATAAGTAAATTATATATATTAGCTCTAGGTTTTTGCATATTTATATCAGTTGGTAAAGAATGTATTTCAGCAACCTTGCAAGATCCATACAATAAAGACACACAAATAAGAAAAGGAAGTATATTTGGCTATCACATAGCAGATATAATGAATGCAGTAAACACAAAAAAACAAGCAAAATATGATACAAAAGACAAAATGATGGAAGATTATTTAAGTTTAAAAGCAGAATATGAGCAATATGAAGTTCCAAGATATAATTTTGAAAACATGTGTGAAGGAAAAAACTTAATAATATTGCAATTAGAATCAGTGCAAGATTTTGTAATAAATAAGAAAATAAATGGAAAAGAAATAACCCCAAACTTAAATAAATTCTTAAATGAAAATATAAGGTTTACAAATATGTTTATGCAAAGTTACTCATCAACTGCAGATTCTGAATTTTCAAGTATAACATCATTATACCCAATGGAAAACGGAATGTCATATAGTAAATATGATAGTAATAAATATGATGATATTTTTACAAGTTTTAAAGAAGCAGATTATGCAAATTACACAACATCTTATGTACACGGAAATTATGGGTATTTCTGGAACAGAGAAAATGTATATAAAAATTTTGGTGTTGATAAAATAGAATTTAAAGACTCATTTGAAGACATTTCAGAAGATATTATGGGGTATTTATCAGATGAGTTATTATATAAACAAACAGTAGAAAAATTAGAAAACTATCAAAAGCCATTTATGACATATATAGTATCAGCCTCATCACATACAGGTTTTACTTTAGATGGCTTACAAGATGAAACAAAAGTAAGTATAGATGTTGGAAAATATAGTGGAACTTTTTTTGGTAATTACTTAAGGTCTGTAAATTATGCAGATTATGCGTTTGGTTTATTTATAGATGAGTTAAAGGCGAGCGGGTTATATGATGATAGTGTAATACTAATATTTGGTGACCATAATGGAATAGATATGTATAATGGAGAAATGCTAGAGTTTCTAAAGCAAACAAATCCTGATATGAATGATGCAGAAATAAAGCTTAACTATATAAGAGTAGCCTGCGGAATGAAGCTTCCAGGAATACAAAACTTAAAAATAGAAAAGCCAGTAAGTAAGCTAGATGTAAAACCTACTATATGTTATCTATTTGGTTTAGACAGTAAATTTTCGCTTGGAACAAATATGTTTGCAGGAAAAGACTTTATTTCATTAAATAATAAAAGAATTGTAACAAGCAGATATTATTTTGATGAAAAATGGTATAAAATAGATGACGGAAAAGAACTTGTATATATAGATGATGGAGAAAACGTAGAAGACGGAGAAGATGCAGAAAATATAGAAAATACGGAAGAACCAGAAAATGAAGCAGGATTAATAAAAATGCAAAATGCAAAAGAGCAAACAGGTGAAGATGAAGCGGGATTAATAAAAGTAGAAAATACTAAAGAACTAGAAGATGAAAATATTGCATATATAGATAAGGATACATATGAACTGTTAAATAAATATTATAGTCAAATGGAAAGAGAAATTGAAATATCTAATTCTGTTTCAATTAATAATTTATTAAAATAATTTAAATAATTAAAAATATTAAATATATGAGATAGTTGGTAAGTAAAATATGACATATAGCTAGCAAGCAAAATAAAAAAGATACCTAGCAGATAAAACAAAAAAGTTATCTATCAAAATAAATGGAAAAGTAAACATCAGAAGGAGGAACTAAAATGGATGATGAAAGAATAATAAATCCAGAATTAGAAGACGCAAAAGAAGAACGTCTAGAAAATTCATTAAGGCCTAAAACCTTAGATGAATATATAGGACAAGATAAAATAAAAGAAAATATGAAAATATACATAGAAGCAGCCAAAAAAAGAGGTGAGCCACTAGACCATGTTTTACTATATGGACCACCAGGACTTGGAAAAACAACACTATCAAACATAATATCAAATGAAATGAACTCAAATATAAAAATAACATCAGGTCCAGCAATAGAAAAACCAGGAGACTTAGCAGCACTACTTACAAACTTATCAGAATTTGATGTTTTATTTATAGATGAAATACATAGATTAAGCAAAAGTGTAGAAGAAATTTTATACCCAGCATTAGAAGACTATACACTAGATATAATAATTGGAAAAGGACCAAGTGCAAGATCAATAAGGTTAGACCTGCCAAAATTTACATTAATTGGGGCAACAACAAAAGCCGGATCACTTACAACACCTTTAAGAGACCGTTTTGGTATAGTACATAGACTAGAATTATACAATGTTTCTGACTTAACTAAAATTGTAAAAAGGTCAGCTGGAATTTTAAATGTAAAAATAGATGAAGAAGCGGCAATTGAAATTGCAAGAAGGTCAAGAGGAACACCAAGAATTGCAAATAGGCTATTAAAAAGAGTAAGAGACTATGCAGCAGTACTCGGAGATGGAAATATAACTTTAAAAATTACAAAAATAGCATTAAACAAACTAGAAATAGATGAATTAGGACTAGACGAAATAGATAGAAAATTACTAGATACTATGATAGTTCAATACCAAGGAAGACCTGTCGGAATAGAAGCACTAGCTGCAACAGTAGGAGAAGAAGTAGACACAATAGAAGATGTATATGAACCATATCTTATACAAATAGGATTTATTGCAAGAACTTTAAGAGGAAGAAAAGTGCTTCCTCCTGCTTATAAACATATGGGGTATGAGTATAATGGGGAATAAGAAAGTAAAAACTATAAAAAAATTACAATATTAAAGTAAAAAATCATAAGAAAAAATATACAATAATAAAGTTAAAAAATAATTAAAAGAGAATTTAATGCTAAAATGTAACTATTTAAAAAATTAATAGGGGAGAAATTTTTATGAAAAAATTTTTAAATAAAGAGACAATATTAATTATCTTTTTATTTATAGCCATATTTTCATTTGTAAATATAAAACCACTCGATGACTTAGATGAATTATGGAATTATAATGCTGCAAGAAATATATTAGATGGTTTATTACCATATAAAGAATTCAGCATAATTGTAACACCAATCACAAGTATGGTAAGTTCAATATTTTTATGGCTTTTAGGAAATGAACTAATAGTTATGAGAGTAATAACTGCAATTCTTTTTACAGGTATGTTTTATACAACATTTAAAATATTTCAAAAACTATTTTGCAAAACATTTTCACAAAAAATAAATTGTAATGGAATTTCATTATTATATACATTAATATTATTTTATATTTATATAGATAACTTTAGGATAGATTATAACTTTTTTTCAGTATTTTTGATATTAATTATATTAAATATTGAATTAAAATTTATTAATAAAAATAATCTTGCAAACAGAAATAAAACAAAAATTAAGAATAATGTAGCGCTTGAGAATGAAACAATAGTTAAGAATAATATAGCACATAAGAATGAAACAATAATTAAGAATAATGTTGAATGCGAGAATACAACAATAATTCAAAACATGCAAGATAAAAAATTAACAAATCTGCTAATAGGAATTCTATTAGGAGCAGTTGTACTTACAAAGCAAAGCGTAGGAGTTATTGCTTGTATTATAGGAACATTTTATATATTTTTATTATGTAAAAATAAGCAAGAACTAAAAAAAGCATTAAAAATTTTTGCGATTAGAATACTTGGAATAGCCATAGTAGGAATAATATTTTTAATATATTTAATTTGCAATAATCTAATATATGACTTTATAGATTATGCAGTACTTGGAATAACCACATTTACAAATAAAATACAATATAGTACATTAATGCAAAATGAAAATCTACATGTAAAAATACTTTCTGTAATATCTCCAATAATTATAGTAATAGTTGGAATATATCTATTAATAAAAATATTAAAAAAGAAAAGTGACAAAGTTTATAATTTATTAATATTATTTGTATATTCATTAGTACCAATAATATTAGTATTTCCAATATCAGATGAGGTACATTTTATAGCGGGTGGATATGTGATTTTTATATTAGAATTATATATATGTACAAATATTATAAAATGGATATACTGCAAAATTAAATTAAAACATAAAAGTGATATTTCTACTTTTTTATTAATTTTGTCTTATACTATGCTTGTATTGCTAACATTATCTTACACAATTAGTAACTATTACTTATATTTCACAAATAAAGATATAAATCTACATATTAATCATTATAAAGGAATAATAATAGGAGAAGGCTTAAAGAAAAAAATAGAAGAAGTAGATAACTTTATAATACAAAATAAAGAAAAAGGAATAAAAGTATATATATTAGATGCCGAAAGTTGTGTTTATAATATTCCTTTAGACATTTATATAAAAGACTATGATATGTTTCTAATAGGAAACCTTGGAAAAAATGGAGTAGAAGAAAAGTTAGAAGAAATAAAAAGTTTAAGGGAAAGTGGAAGGCAAGTATTCCTTGTAAGAAATCCAAATTATAGTTTAAATTGGCAAACACCTATGGAAATAATAAATTATGTAAGAGGAAATTTAGAAAAAATTGAGGAAGTTTCAATTTTTGATGTATATAAATAAAAGTAATAAATTATACAAAGGAAAATTTTGATGTATATTAATAAAACTAATAATTAATCAAAGAAAAATTATGATGTATATTAATAAAAGTGATAAATTATTCAAGGAAAATTTTGATATATATCAATAAAAATTAAAACTTACAATCTAAAGGAGATGAAATTAAAAGTGAAATTATTAATGCATACATGTTGTGCACCTTGTAGCATATATTGCATAGACAGTTTAAGAAAAGAAGAAATAGAGCCAACTGTTTATTGGTATAACCCTAATATCCACCCATATATAGAATATAAAACAAGAAGAGATACTTTAAAAGAATACACAAAAAGTATAAATGTAAATGCAATTTTTGAAGAAGACTATGGGTTAGATGATTTTTGTAAAAATGTAATAGGAGATTTAAGTAATAGATGTATGAATTACTGCTATCCTATTAGGTTAGATCAAACAGCAAAATATGCAAAAGAAAATGGATATGATGCCTTTACAACAACATTATTAGTAAGTCCATACCAAAATCATGAAGGAATTTGTGAGGTAGCAGAAAGAGTCTCTAAAATATATGGTTTAAAATTTTTATATAGAGATTTTAGAGTAGGTTTTAGAGAAGGACAAGCAAAGGCAAGAAGCTTGGGACTTTATATGCAAAAATATTGTGGGTGTATTTTTTCAGAGGAAGATAGATACCAAAAGAAGATTAAGAAAAATCAAAAAACTACTTGACTTAGAGTTAACTCTAAATAGTACAATAATAAAGTAAATAAATAATAAAAAAGGAGAGGATAAAAAATGAGCAAAAAAGTAATAGCATTAATAATAATTATTATTTTATTAATTGTAATAGGAGGAGTTATATATTTTATGAATCAAAATTCAACTGAAAGCGAAAATACAAACAGTAACCAAGAAAACTTAGCAAGCCAAACAGAAGAAAACAACCAATCAGAAACTAATACTCAAGTAGCAGAAGAAAACAATGCAGAAAATACAGAAACTGAGACAAATGGAAAGACATTAGTTGTATATTACTCAGCTACAGGTAATACAGAAAAAGTTGCACAAAAAATTGCAGATAAATTAGGTGCAGATATTTTCGAACTTGTTCCAGCACAACAATACAGTTCAGATGATTTGGACTGGACAGATGATAACTCAAGAGTATCAAGAGAATACCAAGATGAATCATTAAGAAATGTAGAATTACAAAATACAACCATAGAAAATTGGGAACAATATGATACTGTATTTATTGGATACCCAATATGGTGGGGAATTGCAGCATGGCCAGTAGACACTTTTGTTAAAGCAAATGACTTTGCGGAAAAAACAGTAATTCCATTTTGTACATCATCATCATCAGGTTTAGGACAAAGTGGAGAATTACTAGCAGAAGAAGCAAACGGAGGAAACTGGTTAGAAGGAAAGCGTTTTAGATCTAACCCATCAGACTCAGATATTAATGACTTTCTTGAAAGCTTAAACTTAAACTAGTTAAATTTTAGTTAAATCAGTGCTAATTGCAGAACTTAGTAATTAGCACTAAATATCCCCTTTTATGACTGGAATTATTCTATAATTTAGATTATGGAATAATTCCTTTTTAAAATAGATGATTACCTTTACTAAGGCAGTGTAAACATTTATACTTAGAAAGTGAGATTTCGGTTTTGAATTATAAATATTTATTATTAATAAAATTATTTTACGCAATGAATAAAACTATTTTTATGCAATTAATAAAACTATTTTATGCAATTAGTATAGAATAATTTTATTTTTTATGTTATTATTTTAGTACTATAATAATAAAAAATAAAAAAGAAAGGCAAAAAAATGATAAAAGTATTATTTGTTTGTTTAGGCAACATATGTAGATCGCCAATGGCAGAATATATATTTAAAAATATGGTAGAAAAAGAAAAACTACAAGATAACTTCTATATAGACTCAGCAGCAACAAGTTCAGAAGAAAGTGGAAATCCTATTTACTATGCCGCAAGAGAAAAACTAAACAAAATGCATATAAAATGTGGAAACCATACATCTAGAAAAATAACCAAAGAAGATTACCAAAAATTTGATTATATTATTGCGATGGAAGAGAAAAATATAATTAATATAAAGAAAATTGTTGGAGAAGATAAAGAAAACAAAATATATAAATTATTAGACTTTTCAAGCGATCCAAGAGACATTCAAGACCCATGGTATACAGGTGATTTTGATAAAGCATATAACGATATAGTAAAAGGGTTAGAAGGATTTATTAAATATTTAAAAGAGAGGAATGAAAAATTATGAAGAAACTCGCATTAATTGACGGAAACAGTATAGCAAATAGAGCATTTTACGGAATCATGGGAAGTAAAATGTTAATGACAAAAGATGGAAAATATACAAATGCAGTATATGGATTTTTAGCAATTTTATTTAAATTATTAGAAGATGTAAAACCAGAATATATGGCTGTTGCATTTGATTTAAAAGCACCAACAGCAAGACATAAAGCATATGATGGCTATAAAGCAAATCGTAAAGGAATGCCAGAAGAACTAAAAGAGCAAATGCCAATTATAAAAGATATTTTAAGAGCAATGAATATAGACATAATAGAAAAAGAAGGATATGAAGCAGATGATGTACTTGGAACACTTTCAAGATATGGAGAAAAAAATGGCCTAGATGTTGTAATACTATCAGGAGACAGAGACACCTTCCAACTTGCAACAGACAAGGTTACAATTATGATTCCAAGAACAAAAGCAGGAAAAACAGAAACACAAGAATATGATAGAAAAAAAATAGAAGAAGAATATGGCTTAGAGCCAAAACAATTAATAGAAGTAAAAGGACTTCAAGGAGATGCATCAGACAATATCCCAGGAGTACCGGGAATTGGAGAAAAAACAGCAATATCATTAATAAAAGAATATGGTTCAATAGAAAACTTATATAGCAAAATAGAAAAAAACGAAGATAACCTAAAAGGAAAACAAAGAGAAAAATTAGTAGAAAATAAAGACTTAGCAGAACTTTCAAGATTTTTAGGTACAATTAATCTAGAAGTACCAATAGAAGACACTCTAAATCAATTTAAAGTAGAAGAATGGGACAAAGAAAAAGTTTTAGAAATATTTAAAAATTTAAACTTTAAAAGATATATAGAAAGATTTAAACTAGATTCAAATAACTCTGGAAATTTAGAAGCATCAAACACTGATGAAAACGAGAAAAAAACTATAGAAGACTTTGTAAAAGCTGTAAAAAAAGATAAAAAAGAAGTAATAGAAGAAATAAAAAATAAAAAAGAACTAATATTTTACATTTCAACCAAAAAAGACGAAAATCCAGAAAAGATAATAAAAGAAAAAATGACATCAATAAGTATATATAATAAAGAAAAAAATGAAGCATATATATATATGTTGCCAGAAGAAAGTAAAATACAAGAATTTAAAGAAATTCTAGAAGATGAAACTATAAAAAAAGTAAGTATACATCTTAGCCAAATATGGATATTATTAAAACAAATGGATATTGAACTAAAAAACTTAGAATTTGACGCAAAAATTGCAGGATATATATTAAACCCAACAGAAAGCAAGCTAAAACTAGAAGACTTAGTAGAAAGATATTTAGAAATAGATGTAGGAAAATATATTATAGAAGAAGAGCAAAAACAATTAAATTTGTTTGAAGTACAAGGAAGAAAAGACCAAAATGTAAATATTGAGGTAAATGAAAAAGAAGAGCAAAACGAAAACAATGAGCAAAATGCATTCTTTGTATATCTAATATCAGAGTTAAAAAATAAAATGGAAGAAAACTTAAAAGAAATAAATGCATATGATCTATTTAAAAACATAGATATGCCAACAGTAACAGTACTTGCTCAAATGCAATGGAATGGAATGTATGCAAACAAAGAAGAATTAGAAAAATTCGGAAAAGAACTAACAAAAAATCTAGAAGAAAAAACAAAAACAATACACGAAATGGCGAAAGCAGAATTCAATATAAACTCAAGCAAACAACTAGGAGAAATCCTATTCGAAAAAATGAAATTACCAGTAATCAAAAAAACAAAAAGTGGTTACTCAACAGATGTAGATGTTTTAGAAAAATTAAAAAAAGAAGACCCAATAATAGAACAAATACTAGACTATAGGCAACTAATGAAACTAAACTCAACATATATAGAAGGTCTAAAACCATATATAAATCCCAAAACACATAGAATCCACTCATTTTTTCATCAAACAATAACAGCAACAGGAAGAATAAGTTCAACAGAACCAAATCTTCAAAACATACCAACAAGGTTTGAACTTGGAAAAAGAGTAAGAAAAATATTTGAACCAGAACAAGGAAAAGTATATATAGACGCAGACTACTCACAAATCGAACTAAGAGTTTTAGCACACATGTCAGGAGATAAACACATGATACAAGCATTCAAAAACAATGAAGACATCCACAAACAAGCAGCATCAAAAGTATTTAAAACACCAATAGATGAGGTAACAAAAGAACAAAGAAGCAATGCAAAAGCAGTAAACTTTGGAATAGTATATGGAATAAGTGACTTCGGTCTAAGCCAACAACTAGGAATATCAAGAAAACTTGCCAAAACATATATAGACGAATACCTAGAACAATACCCAGGAATAAAACAATATATGGAAAATATAATAGAAATTGCCAAAAAACAAGGATATGTAGAAACACTATTCAATAGAAGAAGATATATACCAGAAATAAACTCAAAAAATTACACAGTAAGGCAATTCGGAAACAGAGCAGCAATGAACACCCCAATCCAAGGAACAGCAGCAGACATTATGAAAATAGCAATGATAAAAGTACAAAAAGAGCTAAAAGCTAAAAACTTAAAAGCAAAAATAGTATTACAAGTACACGATGAAATGATGATAGAAGCACCAGAAGAAGAAATAGAAGAAGTAAAACAAATAACCAAAACTAACATGGAACAAGCAGCAACCCTAAAAGTACCACTAATTGCAGAAATCTCAATAGCCAAAAACTGGTATGACTGCAAATAAAAGGAGGAGATTTTATTGAAAAAACTTAAAATTTTTATGATTGTACTAATCATTTTATTTGTTATTAGTTTAGTAGCTCTTTTTGGGCCATTTAATTTGATGGATAAAATTATGATGAAAATATATCCAAGAGAATATAGTAATTTTGTAGAGGTTTATTCAGTAGAATTTCAAGTTGACGAAAACTTGGTCTATGCACTAATTAAGGCTGAAAGCAATTTTAATGCTAATGCTGTATCTGGAAAATCTGCAAAAGGTCTTATGCAACTTGTTGATGATACGGCAATTGATGTAGCTAAAAATTTGAGTTTAAATTTAACAAATGAAGAAGTAATAGAAAATATATTAGATGTAGATTTTAATATTAAACTTGGTACAAAATATTTATCTATTCTTTTAAATAGATATGAAAATATAAACTTAGCACTTACAGCTTATAATGCAGGTATTGGTACAGTAGATAACTGGATACAAAAAGGCGTTATTAAAAGTGATGGTTCAGATGTAGAAAATATTCCATATAAAGAAACAAATCAATATGTTAGAAAAATATTAAGAGATTATAAAATATATCAAAATTTGTATGAAGAAGCTTAGGCAGAAATTGGATACTAAAAGCGATGGAGCAAAAGATTACAAAAGGGGCGGAGCCAAAAATAACCACTTTACTCCGCTTTTTTTGGCAACTGTCCCTTATGTAATTTTTTACTATACCCTCTTTGACATATATGGTCTTAACTAATATTCAAAAAAAGACTAGACAAATAACAAAAAATGAAATAAAATAGAAGTATTAGAAAGGAAGATACTATGGTAGAACAGTTAATTTTTACTGTGATTGCTTTTGTACTTTTTATTTTTATCTTTTACAAAATGATAAAAAACAATGACACAAGTTATGTAATAATACTATTAATAGAAGCAATAGGAATAGCACTTAACTTTTTCGAAGTCTTATTTGACGCTAAAACAAATATATTCTTCATGATTTTAAAATACATTTTTGCACTACTAATACCAATTATTGCAATTATACTAGAAAAGTACAACATGTCACTAAATGAAATAATAAACACAAGCAAAGCAAGAATATGGCTAAAATTAGGAAACAACAAAAAAGCAAAACAAGCATTAATCAATTTAATTACAAAATATCCAGAAAATTACCAAGCACACAAACTACTTGCAATAATATACGAAAAAGAAGGCGGAATGCGAAAAGCAATAGACGAATATGTGCAAGCAATAGATATAAACAAAAAAGATTATGACTCATACTATAAAGTTGCAGAATTACTAAATAACTTAGATAAATCAGACGAAGCTGCAGAAATGTTATATAACCTACTTAATAAAAAACCAGATTATGGTAAAGCAACAGAATTATTAGGAGATATATTAATTAGCAAAGAAAGATACAAAGAAGCAGTATCAATATACCAAGAAGCACTAAAATTTAACCCTGTTAGTTATGAACTAAATTATAACTTAGGAATAGTATACACAATGCTTAATGACTTTGAAAACGCAAAAATATGCTACGAAAAAGCAGCTCAAATCAATAGTCTATTATACAATGCAAAATATTCACTGGCAGAAATAGCTTTAATATACAAAGAAATAGACGAAGCAGAAAAATATTTTATGCAAACACTAGAAGACGAAGAACTTGCACCAGACAGCCTTTACGAACTTGCAAAAATTGCATTAATAAAAGGAAATAAAGAAAAAGCAATACAATATGCAAATGCTGCAATAGATGCAAACTCTAAAAAAATAGTTCCAAAAATACAAAAAGACCCAATATTTATTCCAATAATTGCAAAAATATCAATACCATTTAATTTAGAAGAACCAGAAATAAAAGAGCATAAATTAACTAAAAAAGATATAAAAGTAAAAGAACATTTGGAAGAAATGTTTGAAATAACAAGGCATTTAAGTTATAGTGATATTGAACTTTTAAATTACAATAAATCAAAAAGAGAAAAGGTGCAAGAAAAAGAATTAGATGAAAAAAATGGCAAAGAAAGGCAAGAATAGCTATAACAAAATGTTAGCCAAAAGTTTTATTTTAAATTTTAGTTTATAATAAAAATTTTAATAAAAATTATTATAAAATTTATTATAAAAATAAAAAACAAAGGAGAAATGAAAATGGTAAAAAAGTTAAACACTGAAAAAGGTATAACCCTAGTAGCACTAATAGTTACAATAATAGTGCTTTTAATACTTGCAGGTGTAACAATACCTAGATTATCTCCAGATAATGGAATAATACAAAATGCAAAAGATGCAAAAAATCAATCAGAAGTTACAGATTTAAAAGAGCAAATAGAAATAGCCAAAAAAGAAGTAGAAATGGAAAACTACAATCCTAATATTGATGATGTAATAGAAAAATTAGTAAATAAAGGCATAATTGAAGATGCAAGTAAAGTAGATAAAGAAACAGGAACAATAGAAACAAAAGACCCTCAATATATAATTGAAGGAATGCTAGATGAATATATAGTTACTCCAATTGGACCAGGAGATGTGGCGCAAACAACAGAAAAAGATAATTACACAGATAGTAATGGAGATAAAGCAACAATACCAGAAGGGTTTAGAGTATCAGAAGTAGCAGGAGAGCAAACAGTAGAAGATGGTTTAGTAATAAAGGACAGTAGAGGAAATGAATATGTATGGATACCTTGTACAACAGATGAAGCAAGTAGCAAACTAAAATATCAAAGAACAGAATGGGGAGTCGAAGACGACGGAGGAACTAGGTCAATCAAAGATGAATTAGAATTAACAGATCCAAATATAACATATACACAATCAGAACTAAATAATGGAATAAATGCAGAAACCTCACAAGAAATAGTAAACCAAATAAATGCCGAAAAGACAAGTGTAGAAAAATATGGAGGCTTCTATATAGGAAGATATGAAGTAGGAAATGAAAATAATATTGCAGTAATAAAACCAAATCAAGTACCATATAACACAATAACTTGGAGCAAGGCATATAGCTTAGCAAAAGGAATTGGAGGAGGAAAAAATGCAGAAACATATTTATGTTCAAGTTATGCATGGGATACAGCAATAAACTTTATACAAAATAATGGAGCAGCAAATTATGCAACAAGTGTAGTAGGATTTAATGGGAACTGGAATTCACAAGAGGTAAAAAATGAAGAAGGAGAAGTAATAAAACCAGCAGGAACATCACAAAGACTAAATACAGGACTAACAACCGCACAAAGTAATATATATGACATGGGAGGAAATATTGTAGAGTTTACTACAGAGTTAAACCCTGGAACTTCTGGGCCGGTGGTGGTTCGCGGAGGGGATTACCGCTACTACAATCCCGCTGGTTACCGCTGGGACGAGCGGTGCAGCCGGTGCGGGTGGCTATGTTGGGTTCCGAGCCACTTTATTCTTAAAGTAGCTCTGACCATTATTAATATACCTGATGTAATGGCAATAAAATGAAAAAAATTGAGCGTGCTGGAATTCAGTGCTCTTTTTGTTAAATGTCTACATAAAACATTGTTAGCTTCAAATAAAAAATAAAATTCTACAATTATAATCATATTCTCCTACAACAAGAATAAAAATTAATATAACTTTCAATCTTAAAACAATAAATGAGCAAGGAAACATTTATAAATTAACAAGGAGGTATCCCCATGCAAAAACAAATAGGAATCATAGGAGGAGATTTACGTTTAATATTTTTAAGCATACTACTTGCAAAAGAAAAAAATATAGTATATACTTATGCCTTAGAAAAAGCTGAAAAATTAAAATCAAATGAAAATATCAAATTTTGTACAAGTTTGCAAGAACTTGCAAAAGTATCAGACATAATAATAGCGCCAATACCATTTTCAAAAAACAATATAGAAATAAATTCAGCTTATAGTGATAAAAAAGTAACAATTCAAGATTTAATAAAAAATATGCAAAACAAAGTATTAATTGCAGGTTCAGTAAACCATAAAATTTATGAACAAGCAGAAAAAAGCAATGTAAAAATAATAGACATTATGCAAAACGAAAAACTAACAATTCTAAACACAATAGCAACAGCAGAAGGAGCAATTCAAAGGTTAATATCAAACACAGACATAATATTACACGGCACCAAAATTTTAATTTTAGGTTATGGAAGAGTAGCAAAAACATTAGCTCAAAAACTAAAAGGTCTAGATTCCAAAGTAACAATTGCAGCAAGAAAAGAAGAAGCGCTTACTAGGGGCTATACATATGGGTTTGATGTAGTAAATATAAATAATATAGATAGTGTCTTACAAAATTATGATATAATTATAAACACAGTTCCGGAGCTAATTTTAGGAAAGAAGCAACTAAGCATTATAAAAAAAGAAACTTACCTTTTAGACTTAGCATCAATGCCCGGAGGAATAGACTTTGAAGAAGCAAAGCAAAAAGGAATAAAAGCAGAACTTGCATTAGGTTTGCCAGGAAAATATGCACCATATACAACTGCAAAATTTATAAAAGATGTATTAAAAGATATAAATTAAAAATTATATATTAGAATTTTAAGTAAATGTAAAAATAGCAAAGCAAAATTAAGCTAATTTGTATTAATACATTAAATCAAAATTAAACTAATTTATATTTAAGATATCATCATAGAATCAAATGAATTTATAAAAAATATCAATATAAAATTTGAAGAACTTTTATAAAACTATAAAAAATTTTGAACTGTTACAAAATAGAAGGGAGAATATATATGGAAATAATACAATCACTAATATTAGGTATAGTACAAGGACTTACAGAACTTTTGCCAATTTCAAGCTCTGCACATCTAAACTTAATACCTTGGATATTTAACTGGGATATACCAGAAAGTTTTGATGTAGCACTACATTTTGGAACACTACTTGCAATAGCAATCTTTTTCTTTAAAGATTGGATAGCACTAATAAAAGGAGGATATAGGCAAGTAGTAAAAAAGGAAAAATCATTTGAAGGAAAAATGTTTTGGTATATAGTAATTGCAACAATTCCAGGAGGAATAATAGGATTTTTATTAGACCACTTTGTAGGAGATGCTTTAAATATGCCATTACTAATTGCAAGTGCCTTAATTATAATGGGTGTAATTTTATATGTTGCAGATAAAAAAGCACCAAACAAAACAAAATATGAAGATATGACATTTAAACAAACATTTTTAATAGGTTTGTCACAAGCATTAGCATTTATCCCAGGTGTATCACGTTCAGGAGTAACTATGACAGCAGGAAGAATAATGGGAGTAGAAAGGGAAGCAACTGCAAAATATTCATTTATGCTATCTGCCCCAATAGTACTAGGTGCAACACTTTATAAATTCAAAGATTTTGTATTTGGAATGCCATTTGTAGTTGGTGTACTTTCTAGCTTCCTAGTTGGGCTTGCAGTAATTAAATTTTTACTTAAATATTTACAAAAAGGAAGTTTTAAAGTTTTTGCAATTTATAGAGTTGTTATAGGTATAGCAGTAATTGCGATTTATTTTGCTAGAATTTAGTATATAGAGAAGTATATTAGATATGTAATTAAATAGGTAAATTATTTATATTAATACACATAAAAAATGGCGAATGGAAAGTAAATATTTTCTGTTCGCTTTTTAAATATTAAAAAAATAAATTTAAAAGTCTTAATGATATCAAGTTTTAAATCAAAGTTTTAAATAAAAGCTTTAAATCAAAGTTTTAAATAAAAATTTTAAGTCAAAATTTTAGAAATCAATTTTTTTGTTTTTTCCCATGTTTTTTATCTGCTAAACCTTTAAGTTTCAATTTTCTTTTATTCTTTTGGAAGCTTTTTTTAATTTCTTTTATAGGAATATTCGTTTCTTCACTTATTTCCTTATATTTATATTGATGATTAATTTTTAAATCTAGAATTAGTTTTTCATCTTCTGTAAAATTTTTAATTATATTTTGAAAGGTTATATTACCCTCTATTTTTTCTTGTTCAGGTTGGAAAGGATAGTTATTAACAATATTTTCATCAAGAGGTAAAAGATTATTATTTTTATTTTTCAATGTTTTTATACAGTTATTTTTTAAAATTTGGGTGATCCAACTTTCAAATTTTTTAGGATTTTTAAGTTGATAAAGATTTTTAAAAGCATCATACATAGTCTCTTGTATAGCATCATCAATGTCATCACTGTTATTTAAAAATTTAAGTGCTACTTTGTATAATTTTGGTGATATTTGATATACAAGTGCAGTAAATGCTTTACTATCACCTTCTTTTGCTCTTTTTACTATGTCTTCCATATGCAAAAAATGCTCCTTTAAATCGAATTAAAGTGTTTTTGTAAAATTATAACATATAAAAAAGATAAATTCACACAAAGAATGAAAAAATTAAAAAATGGTAAGAAATATGAAATAAAAAATAAAATTATATAGAAAAGTTATATTGAAATTTGAATTAAATAAATATATATATCATAATATTTACTAAAAATGAACAAATATATTGAATAAATGAATAGTTTATGTTCTAACTGAACTATAACAAAAGTAGGAAACTTTTTAGGGTTAAATTATTGAAATTTCCATAAAATTAGTATAAAATCAAATTAGTTTTATAATAAAAGGAGGAGAATTTAATGGGAAAAAAATCTGAAAAAAAGTATTATGAAGAAATCTCAAACTTTAGAGAATTAGTAAAAAGATACGAAAGTTTTGGGGAAGGAATCGCATTTAAATACAAACAAGAAGGAAAAATAAAAGAAATAACATACAAAAAATTTTCAGCTGATATTAAAAAATTTGCAGAAAAAGTAATAGACTTAAAGGTAAAAAGAGTAGCAGTTATAGGAAACAATAGATATGAATGGGTTATAACATATTTAGGAGTAACAACTGCCGGAAAAGTAATAGTACCATTAGATAAAGCCTTAACAGATAAAGAAATACAAAAAATTTTAAAAAGAAGTGAAGTAGATGCAGTAGTATATGATGAAAAATACCAAAACGCAATAGATGAATTAATATCACAAGGATCTAATATAAAATACAAAATCTGTATGGATAATACAGAAAAAGAAGGAGTTTTAAAATTTAGCCAAATGCTAAAAGAAGGAGAATACATAATAGCTTCAGGAAAATCAAAATATGATGATGTAATTCTAAATGAAAATGAAATGTACATAATGCTATTTACATCAGGCACCACAAATGAGCCAAAAGCTGTTATGTTATCACAAGAAAATATCTGCAAAAATATATCAGCATATCAATATAATTTTATGATGTACAAAACAGATACTTTACTATCATTTTTACCAATACACCATACATTTGAATGTAGCATAACAATTATATATGGAACATATTGTGGAGCAACAATAGCATTTTGTGAGGGCTTAAGACATATTGCAGATAATTTAAAAGAGTTTAAAGTATCCATATTTGTAGCAGTACCACTTGTACTTGAAACCATGGCAAAAAAGATTCAAAAAGCCATAGTAGATAGTGGAAAAGAAGGTCTAATAAATGCAATGAAAAAACTATCTCATATGCTTTTAAAATGTAATATAGATGTAAGAAAAAAATTATTTAAACCAGTATTAAAACAATTTGATGAATATTTAAGAGTAGTCCTTTATGGAGCAGCACCAATGGATAAAGAAACTATTAAATGGTATAATGATTTAGGAATAGACTTAATTCAAGGATATGGTCTAACTGAAAGCTCACCAGTACTTACAGCAGAAAGCTCTGAAAGAAAAAGAGCAGGCTCAATTGGTTTTCCTCTAAAAAATATAGAAATAAAAATAGATAATCCAGATGCAGATGGAGTAGGAGAAATATTAGGAAAAGGTCCAAATATAATGCTTGGTTATTACCAAAATGAAGAAGCAACAAAAAAAGCCCTAGACAAAGACGGATGGCTTCATACAGGAGATTATGGGTATATAGATAAAGACGGATTTGTATATATAACAGGTAGAAAAAGTGATATTATAGTATTAAGAAATGGAAAAAACATATATCCACAAGAACTAGAATTTTTAATAAACAAACTTCCATATGTAGCTGAAAATATAGTATATGCAAGAAATAAAAGTAAAACAGATACTTTGCTTTGTGCAAAAATTGTGTATAATGAAGATAATTTAAAAGATCATTTTGGAGAAAAATCAAAAGAAGAATATGAAAAATTGGTGTGGGAAGATATTAAAAATATAAATAAAGACTTGCCAACATATAAGCATATAAAAGAGATTGTTTTGACAGATGAACCACTTGAGAAAACTACAACTCAGAAAGTAAAGAGGTTTGTGGAATTGAAGAAACTAGAAAAAGTTGATAGTAAATAAAATATTTATAAAAATTTGTTTTACATCATTGACATATATACAAGCTATTATTGCAGATGTTGATATATTAATAACAGGAGATAAGGACTTTGAAGATGTAAAAATAGAAAAGCCAGAAATAGTAACACCAAATGAATTTTATGAGAAATACATTTTAATATAAAAATATAATTGAAATCTATAAATATAAAATGAACTGTAAGGAATTTTGTTTCTAGAGTTCATTTTTTATTGTAACTAGGAAAAATAGGTGCTATTGTTTGTTTATACAAAAGTATAGATTTTTAATGCAAAACATGATAAAATAAGATAGCAAAATTAAAATTAAAAACGAGGTCTTAAAAATGTTACAAGAAATAAATTCACCAGAAGATGTTAAAAAATTAACTATAGAACAAAAAAAGCAGTTAGCACAAGAAATAAGAGAATATATCCTGCAAATAGTATCAGAAAATGGAGGGCATTTGGCATCAAATTTAGGTGTTGTAGAGCTTACACTTGCCATACATAGTGTATTTAATGTGCCAACAGATAAAATAATATGGGATGTAGGACATCAAACATATGTACATAAAATTATAACAGGAAGAAGAGAAGCTTTAAAAACAATAAGAAAGCTAAACGGTTTAGCAGGTTTCCCAAAAACAAATGAATCAGAAGCAGATTGTTTTAACACAGGGCATAGTAGTACATCTATTTCAGTAGCCTTAGGTATGGCAAGGGCAAGAGATTTAAAAAATGAAAAAAGTAATGTAATTGCAGTAATAGGAGATGGAGCACTAACTGGTGGAATGGCAATAGAAGCACTAAACGATGTAGGCTATAGCAAAACTAATATGACAGTAATCTTAAATGATAATGAAATGAGTATATCACCTAATATTGGTGGGTTAAATATGTTTTTAAGTAAATTAAGAACAAAAAAACTATATACAAAATCAAATATGTCAGTAAAAAAAATAATGCTTAAAATACCAGGAATAGGAAAGCCCATAGTAAGAGTTATTCAAAGAGTAAAAAGAAGCTTAAAACAATTAATAATACCTAAAATGTTTTTTGAAGATATAGGTTTTACATACTTAGGACCTGTAGATGGTCATAATATAGAGGAACTAGAAAATATATTAAAACTTAGCACGCAAGTGCAAGGACCAATACTTATCCATGTACTAACAAAAAAAGGAAAAGGATATGAAATAGCAGAAAAAAATCCAGACAAATACCACGCAACAGCACCATTTAACATAGAAACAGGAAAGCCAAAAAAGGAAAAAGCTAAAGATTACTCTAAAGTCTTTGGGGAAAAATTAGTAGAGCTTGCAAAAAATAACGAAAAAATTGTAGCAATAACAGCATCAATGAAAGACGGAACAGGTCTTGCTCAATTTCAAAAAGAATTTCCAGATAGATTTTTTGATATAGGAATAGCAGAACAACACGCAATAGGAATGGCAGCAGGAATGGCAAAAGCAGGAATGATACCAGTAGTTCCAATATACTCATCATTCTATCAAAGAGCATATGACCAAGTAATACACGATGTAGCAATACAAAAATTACCAGTAATCATGTGTGTAGATAGAGCAGGAATCGTTGGAGCAGATGGAGAAACACATCAAGGAACTTTAGACTTAGCATTTTTTAGGTTAGTACCAAACCTAAATATACTAGCACCAAAAGATTTCAAAGAATTAGAAGACATGCTAGAATTTGCAGTCAATTTAAAAGAACCAGTAGTTATAAGATACCCAAGAGGAGGAGAAGAAAATTACAAATTTGACTCTAACCAAAAGGCAGAAACAGAAAGCTATAAAATTGACTCTAACCAAAAGGTAGAAACAGAAAGCTATAAAATTGACTCTAACCAAAAGGTAGAAGCAGAAAGCTATAAAATTGAATCTAACCAAAAGATGGAAACAGAAGCTCACAAATCCGATCTTCAACAAAAAATAGAAAAAGGAAAAAGTGAATTATTAAAAGAAGGAAAAAACTTAAGCATAATCGCAATCGGAAAAATGGTAGCAAGAGCAATGCAAATAGCAGAAGAACTAAAAGAAAAATTTGACATAGAAGTAATAAACGCAAGATTTTTAAAACCACTAGATGCAGATCTTATCTCAAAATCAATAAATAAAACAAAAAAAGTAATAACAATAGAAGACGGAACAAAAATAGGAGGTCTAGCATCAGCAATAGATGAACTAATAGTAGAAAAACAAATAGAAAATGTAAAAACTAAAAATTTTGCATATCCAGATGAATTTATAAAACACGGAACTGTTTCTGAAATAGAAAAAATTTACGGTTTAGACGCTGAAAACATAAAAAATGAAATAATAAAAATGTTAGAAGCTAAATAAAGAGTTTCCACATTTTTTGTACCAAATTCCTAAAATTACTTACATAGCTTAAAATAACACCTTGAGGTCTCCTCTACAATTTTTATACACCTAATAAAAAAAGTACACAAAAAAATAATATAAATAAAGAAAGGAAGAAAAAACATGCAAAAAGACCAAATACTATCAGAATACAAAAAACCAGAAGACAAGCTAGTACTAGCACAAATACTAGACAAAATAGAACTTGGAAAAAAAGTAAAAAAAATACAAACAACAGACTTTCTAGACATGTATAAAATAGCACTAGTAAAAAATTTCTTAAGAAAAATAGAATACAAAACATACAAATTCTACGGCGGATATGAAGAAGCAGAAAGAAACATAATACAAATCTACGCAGAACCAGAAACATCAGAAAAAGACTTGCAAGAAAACGCCAAAGAAACACTAAAAATCATAAGAATAACCCTGCCCCAAGAAGACAAAGGAAAATTCACACACAGAAACTACCTAGGAGGAATAATAAAACTAGGAATAAAAAGAGAAAAAATAGGAGACATACAAGTTTCAGAAAACGGAGCAGACATAATAGTAAAAACAGAAATAGCCCCAAGCTTAAAAAATGACCTAACAACTCTAACCAGATTCCAAAACGCACAAACAGAAATACTAGAAATAAACGAGCTAAGAAAAACAGAAACAAAAATAGAAACAATAAGCATAATAGTCCCATCACTAAGACTAGACAACATAGTATCAGACCTAGCAAGAACATCAAGAAGCAAAGCAAATGAAATAATCTCACAAGAAAGAGTATTCATAAACGGTCAAAACGAAACAAAACCATCAAAAAATGTAAAACTAAACGACATAATAACAATAAGAGGAAAAGGAAGATTTATAATCAAACAATTCACAGGAACAACAAGAAGCGGAAGAACAATAGTATTAATAGAAAAATACACATAGGGATTAGGGGACGGTCCTTAAAATCCCGGCTAGCCGGGATTTTAGTGACGGACCTTGCAAAAAAATTAAAATTTGGTAAATTTGGTTAGTTTGGGACAGGTCCCGAGTAACCAAAAATGGTCAGTCTGGGACAGGTCCCAAGTAACCAAAAATGGTCAATCTGGGACAGGTCTCAAGTTGTAGTAAAGAGGGGAGGATTTGTATGCCAAATTGGACAAATGAGCAGAAACAAGCCATTTTAAGTAAAGGTAATAATATATTAGTTGCAGCGGCTGCT
Organism: uncultured Clostridia bacterium; assembly: GCA_944386775.1. Classification (GTDB taxonomy): domain Bacteria; phylum Bacillota; class Clostridia; order TANB77; family CAG-508; genus CAG-269. Next base: position 5,041 of record CALXCJ010000017.1, on the reverse strand, counting down.
GGAAGTGGTAAGACAGCGGTTTTGGTTGAGAGGATAATTAATAAGGTTATTAATGAAAAAGTTGATATAGATAAGCTATTAGTGGTTACATTTACTAATGCTGCGGCTGCTGAAATGAGAGAAAGGGTTTTGAATGTGCTTTATGAGAGGCAAGAAGAAACTCCTGATGATGAGTGGCTTCAAAGGCAAATTACTCTTCTTAATGTTTCTAATATTTGTACTATAGATTCTTTCTGCTTGCAAATTGTAAGGAATCATTTTTATGAATTAGAAAATGTTTCACCAAATTTTCGAATTGCTGATGTTCCAGAGATAGAGCTTTTAAAGCAAGAGATATTAGATGAGATGTTTGAGAAAAAATATGAGGAGGAAGATGAAGATTTTTCAAGCTTAATAAATACATATACAACATATAGAGATGATACACCACTAAAAGATTTGATTTTAAAGATATATAATTTTATAAGTTCAAACCCATTTCCTGAAAAGTGGCTTAATGAAAAGTTTGAAATGTTTAATTTAAAGGATAGTTTAGACGTAGACTTTAGTAAAACTATATGGGGAAAGATTATTTTAGAAGAGGTTTCAGATGAGGTTGAAGATGAACTTATTTTATTAAAGGATTTAGAAAATTCGCTTTCTTATGATATAGATTTAGAAGATTATAAAAATGCAATATCAAGTGATATAAAACAGCTCGAAACTTTAAAAAATAATTTAGACTCTTGGGACAATACATATGAAATAGTCCAAAATTTGAATTTTATTACTTGGCCTAGAAAAAAAGTAGAAAATGATTTAAAAGATGAAGCAAAAAAAGTAAGAGATCAAATTAAAGAAAAAATTAAAAAACTAAAAAAACTGATAATATCAAATTCAAGGGAAGCAAATGAAGATATATATAGTACATATGATATTTTAATAAAGCTTAAAAATTTAATCTTAGAATTTAATAATATTTTTGCAAATAAGAAAAGAGAAAAAAATATAGTAGACTTTTCAGACATTGAACATTTTGCATTATCAATTTTGCTAAAAGAAGATGAAAAAGGTATCATGCAAAAGTCAGATGTTGCAAAAAGATATGCCGAAAAATTTGAAGAGATTGCAATAGATGAATACCAAGATAGTAACTTAGTTCAAGAAAATATCTTAAGAGCAGTCTCTAAAGAAAATAATATATTTATGGTAGGAGATGTTAAGCAAAGTATATATAAATTTAGGCAAGCAATGCCAGATTTATTTTTAGAAAAATATGAGAATTATAAAAATATAGAAATAAACGGAGAAAGTGGCAATATAGAAACAAATGAAAAAAGAGAAAACATAAAAACATATGGAGAAAGTAAGAACATAGAAATTAATGAAGAAAGTGAAAATATAGAAATAAATCAAGAAAATGAAAATATAGAAATAAATCAAGAAAGTAAAAACAAAGAAACAAATGAAAAAAGTGAAAATATACATAAAGCAGAAAATAACTTATCAGAAGCAACAAAAATACAATTATTCAAAAACTTTAGAAGTAGAGACAATGTCTTAAATTTCACAAATTTAGTCTTTCAAGACATAATGAGCAAAAAAATGGGTGAAGTTCAATACGAAAAAAACGAATATCTAAATTTTGGAGCAACAGACTATAAAGAAATAAACCAAGACTTAAAGACAGAAATTGATATAATAAACATACCAAAAAGCCAAGATGAGCAAATACCGGAAAATAAAGATGAAGAACCAGAAGATGACAGCGAAACTGTTGCAGATAAAGCTGAATATGAAAAAATGGAAGATATAGAACTTGAAGCAAAATTTATAGCAAGCAAAATAAAAGAATTAGTAAAAAGTAAATATCAGGTTTACAATAGAAAAACTAAACAATTCCAAGATATAAAATACAGTGACATTGTAATTTTACTAAGGTCTACTAAAGAAAAAGCAAATATATACGAGCAACAATTAATAAACTTAAAAATACCGGTATTTTCAGATAGCACAGAACAATACCTAGACACAATAGAAGTCCAAACAATAATAAACCTACTAAAAATAATAGATAACCCAATACAAGATATACCACTAGTCGCAGTTTTAAGGTCAAACATAGGTGGCTTTACAGATGATGACTTAGTCCAAATAAGGTTAAGTGATAAAAATGATAAATTCTATGAATGTTTAAAAAAAGCAAGGATTAATGTTCCCAAAACTTTAAAAGAAAAAATCGACAAATTCTTAGAAAACTTACAAACTTGGCAAAAAGAAAAAGAATATTTGGCACTAGATGAACTAATATGGAAAATATATACAGACACAGGATATTACAATTTTGTAGGACTTATGCCAAATGGCAACTTAAGACAAGCAAACTTGAGAATGCTTTTTGAAAAAGCAACTCAATATGAAGGAGCAAACTTCAAAGGTCTATATAATTTCATACAATTTATAGAAAAAATATCACAAACAAGTGGTGATATGGGTTCAGCTAAAATAATAGGTGAAAATGATGATGTGGTAAGGATAATGAGTATACATAAAAGTAAGGGGCTAGAATTTCCAATAGTTTTTGTCGCAAACTGTAATAAACAATTTAACATGCAAGAACTAAAAAAAGATTCTGTATTATTACACCAAGACTTAGGACTTGGAGCAAAATATATAGATTATAACTTGCAAGTTAGGTATGATACCTTAACACGCGAAGCAGTAAAAAGAAAAATAGAACTTGAAAATATAGCAGAAGAAATGAGAGTATTATATGTTGCATTAACAAGAGCAAAGGAAAAATTATTCATTACAGGTGTTGTTAAAAACTATGAAGAAAAATTAGAAAAGTTAGAAAAAAAAGCTTCTATATATGAAAAAACAGAAAATAAAATCAATCCAATTTTAGTAAAGGCAAGTAAATCATATTTTGAATGGATAATGCTAGTGATTTTATATGAATCATCAAAAAAAGATATATTTACACTAAATGTGATTAACAAAGAAGATTGTATAAATATAATAAAAAATACTGAGCAAGAGGAAAAAGAAAGTAACTATGAGGATATGAATGAAATTATAATAGATGAAAATACAAAAAATCAAGAAGAACAAGAAAATATCAGAAAAATTTTGGAATATAAATATCCATATTATGAAGCCTCAAAAATAAAAACAAAAATGTCAGTTACAGAAATAAAAGAATTGGAAAATGAAAAAAATGAAGAAAAAGAGCAAAAACAGGGAATAGAAAAAGAATTAAAGCAGGGAATAGAAACAGAGTTAGAACAGGAAATAGAAAAAGGATTGAAACATAGAATAGAGAAAGAACTAAAACAAGAGAGAAAAAAAGAATTAAAGTCAGAAATAGAAGAAGAAAAATTGAAACAAAAAATAGAAAATAAATCAAGGCAAGAAATAAAAAAAGAATTAGAACAAGAAATAGAACAAAAATTTCTTGTTCCAAAATTCATAAATAATAATAATTTGCAAAAAACAATATCAAGTGCAAGAAAAGGAACTGTAATGCACTTATGTATGCAAAAACTAGATAATAAAAAAGAATATAATTTAGAAAGCCTAAAAGAATTAGTAGAAGCATTAAAAACGCAAAACCTAATAACAGAAGAAGAAGCCAAAACTGTAAACCTAAATAAAATATTAGAATTTACAAAATCAAAAATAGGACAAGAATTAAAAAACGCAAAAAAAATCTACAAAGAAAAACCATTTTATATAAACATAAAATCCCAAGAAATTTTCAAAGAATATGAAAATATTAATGAAGATATACTAGTACAAGGTATCATTGACTTATATTATATAACTGAAAATGATGAAATAATTCTTGTAGATTATAAAACAGACTATGTAAATCCAGGAGAAGAAAACAAGCTTGTTTCTAAATATATAAAACAAATCCAGATTTATAAAGAAGCATTAGAAAGAGCTTTAAATAAAAAGGTTGATAGGGCTTATATTTATTCGATTTATTTAAATGAGGAAATATCAGTTTAAATATAAAAATGTCTTAATTAAGGTTTGTCCCCAATTGAGACATTTTCATTTACTAGTGTTACTGTCCAGTGTAAAAACTTTTTTGTACGATAAAATCGTTTATAAGGCTTTTTTAAAAAATTAGACTTTAACCAAATTAAATAAATTCAATCTAGTCTGAATAGCAACTTGTTAGTTACACATTTTATGAAAAATACGTAAAAAGTATAGCAAACTTATTAAGTTTATGTTATACTTTTTTTGATTATAGTAAAATAAAAAAGTAAATAAAAATAAGGAAGTGGTATGAAATGAAAAAATTACCATACGGAATAAGCAATTATGAAGAACTAATAGAAGATGGATACTACTATGTTGATAAAACTCAATATATAGAAAAATTAGAGAATCTATCAGAAAAAAGAATATTATTTTTAAGACCAAGAAAATTCGGAAAAACACTATTTACAAGCACACTAGAAAACTATTATGACATAAAAAAAATAGATAAATTCGAAAAACTATATGGAAATACATATATAGGAAAAAATCCAACCAAACTTAAAAACAGTTATAACATATTAAAATTCAACTTTTCAGGAATAGACACTCAAGTAGAGCAAACAACAATGAAAGGATTTAAAGAAAAAGTTACAATTTCAATAAATAGTTTTGTACAAAAATATGACCTAGACTTTTATGTAAATCCAGAACTAACAGCAGAGGGTCTACTAAGTAGTTTAATAGAAGCGTTTAAAATACAAAAAGCAGATGAAAAAATTTATGTTATTATAGATGAATATGATCATTTTGCAAATGAATTATTAGGATTTAACACAAGTCAATTTAAAAATTTAGTATCAAAAAATGGAAAAATAAGGAAATGGTATGAAATATTAAAAGAGGGAACAGAAAGCGTGGTAGATAGAATATTTATAACAGGAGTTGCACCAATAACTTTAGATAGTTTAACATCAGGGTTTAATATCAGTTCAGATATAACTAAAGACGAAGAATTTAATGAAATGTTAGGATTTACACAAGAAGAATTAATAGAGCTTATGGA
>CALXCJ010000016.1 GCA_944386775.1 uncultured Clostridia bacterium | reverse complement strand
AATAAGTAAACAAATATTACAATTATGTTACAATTATATTAAAAAAATATTACAAAAGTAAAAAAAGTATTGACAACTTTAACTAATAAGTGCTATATTAACTCTAAAAGAAAGAGGTGGTAATATGGTACTTGACTATAAAGCTATTGCAAAAAGAATAAAATTCACAAGAGAAGAAAAGAAAATTCAAATAAAAGATATTGCCAAAAAATTAGAGACCCGAGAAAGTTTTTTCGAAAATTTAGAAAAAGGAAATGTTACAATTAATTTAGAAACATTAGTTAAAATTTCAGAAATTTTAGATGTAAGTATTGATTACTTAGTTATTGGACAAGAAAAAAATAAATTTCTTGAAAAAGATTTTGCTGATATTTTAGCAAAATGTACCAAAGAACAAGAAAACTTTATATATGAAATTGCAGAGCTCGTTGTACAAATGAATTTATAACTTTACAAAACAAAAAAAATATTATAAAATCACTAATATAAAAGCAAAAACAAAGGAAATAATAGGTGATATAAATGTATTTAAAAAGACTAGAAATGCAAGGATTTAAATCATTTGCAGACAAAACAATATTAGAATTCAAAAGTGGAATAACAGGAGTAATAGGACCAAACGGTTCTGGAAAAAGTAATATATCAGACTGCATAAGATGGATACTAGGCGAGCAAAGTATGAAATCCCTAAGAGGAGCAAAATCACAAGATGTAATATTTGCAGGAACACAAAACAGAAAATCACTAGGGTTTGCAGAAGCATCACTTGTTTTTGACAACCAAGACGGGAAACTACCAATAGAATACCAAGAAGTAACAGTAACAAGAAAGCTATATAGAAGCGGAGAAACAGGATATTACATAAACAAAGTACCTTGCAGACTAAAAGACGTACAAGAACTATTTATGGACACAGGAATAGGAAAAGACGGATATTCAATAATAGGCCAAGGAAAAATAGACGAAATATTAAGCAACAAATCAGAAGACAGGCGTCACATATTCGAAGAAGCAGCAGGAATTGTAAAATACAGAATAAGAAAACAAGAATCAGAAAAAAAGCTAGAGCACACAAAACTAAACCTACTTAGAATAAATGACATATTATCAGAAATAGAAGGAAACCTAGAGCCACTAAAAGGTCAATCAGAAAAAGCAAAAAAATACCTAAACCTAAGAGAAGAACTAAAAAACATAGAAATAGGCCTATTTATGCATAACATAGAAAAATACAAAGAAAAAATAGCAGAACTTACAGAAGACGAAGAAATAATGCAAAACCAATGCAACAGTGAAGAAGGAAAACTAGAAAGAATAAAAATGCTAAAAGAAGAGCTAAAAACCCAAGTAGAAGAAATCACACAAAAAATAGAAGAAATATCAAACCTAGGATTTGAAAGCCAAAAAGAAATAGAAACTTTAAACTCTAACATAAATGTAGCAAAAGCCAAAAAAACCCACAACCTAGAAAATGTGCAAATGTTTGAAAAAGAAATAGAAGAAAAAACAATAAAAAAACAAGAATTAGAAGAAGAAAAAAATCAAAAAGAAGAAAAGAAATTAAGCTTAAAAGAAAACAGAAAAAAATTCGAAGAACAATTAAAGCAAAAAGAAGAAGAATTAGAAAAAATAACAAAAACACTATCAGTAAAAGAACTAGAAATAGAAAACGACAAAAAGCAAATAGACCAAATGCAAGACCAAAAATACGAAATGCAAGAAAAACTAAGTACCCAAAAAGCAAACTTCGAAAACTATGAAAAAAGACAAAACCAAATAAAACAAGAAATCTTGTCAAACATAGGAGAACTAGACACAGCAAGAATGAGAAAAGAAGACATCTCAAAAGAATTCTATGAAATAGAAAAAACAAGAAACGAAAAACTAAAAGAAAAAGAAGAAATATCAAAACAAAAAAAAGAAGCAAACACAAAACTAAAAGAATATGAAATAAGAAAAAACAACCTAGAAAACGAACTAAGAATAAAAGAGTCAAGGCAAAAATTCCTAATCGAAACCGAAAAAGAAAAAGAAGGGTACATAAAAAGTGTAAAACAACTTCTAAAAGACTGTGAGCAAACAAAAGAACTAGGAAAAGGAATGTATGGAGTCTTAGCAGATATTATAGATGTAAAAGAAGACCTTCAAACCGCAATAGAAATGTCTCTTGGAGCAAGCTTGCAAAACATAGTAACAGAAACTGAAGAAGACGCAAAAAGACTAATAAAACACTTAAGAGAAAATAACCTTGGAAGAGCATCATTTTTGCCAATTACATCTGTAAAAGGGAAAAAACTTGAAAAATTTAAAACACTAGAAAAAGGAGTAATAGGAATCGCATCAGACCTAATAAAATACGACAAAAAATATGAACAAATAATACAAAACCTACTTGGAAGAACAGTAATAGTAGACAATATGGACACAGCAATAGCTTTGGCTAAACAAAACTCATATACATTTAGAATAGTAACAAAAGAAGGAGATCTAATAAACCCATCAGGAGCAATCACAGGAGGATCAGTAAGCAAAAAAACAGTAAATATACTTGGAAGAAGCAAAGAAATAGAAAGACTTGGAAAAGAAATAGAAAACCTAAAAGAAATTTATAGCAAATTACAAGAAGAAAAAGAAAAATATACAGAATCAATAGAAGGCCTACTTGAAATATCAGAAAACATAGAAAAAGAATTGCAAGAAATAGAAATAAACTACGCAACAGAAAAACAAAAAATAATTTTAATAGAAGAAAACATAGAAAAAATAGAAAAAAGAATAAACCACATAAAACTTGAGCAAGAAACAATAGAAAAGCAAAAAGAAGAAATAACAAATGAAAAAATTAAAATGCAAGAAGAAATGGAAAAAATAAACCAAAAAGTAGAAGAACTTTCAAAAAAAGTAACAGAATTTTCAAAAACAAACAAAGAAAATCAAAGCACAATAGACGACCTAAACTTTGACATAACAAATCTAAAAATATCTGTAACATCATTTGACGAAAGCAAAAGCTCAATAGAAGAAATACAAGAAAGAATAGAAAACGAAATAAAACAAACAGAAGAAACCATAAAATCAAGAAAAACAGAAATAGAAAAAACAAAAGAAGAAAACAATAACCTAGAAAAACAGATACAAGAAACAAAACAAAAAATAGAAGAAATAAAACAAGAAGTAAACCAAAGCACAGAAAAAATAGAAAACCTAAAACAAGAAAGAATAGAAAAAAACGAAAAAATATCAAAACAAGACACACAAATAACAGAAAAATTTAACATCATAGAAGACCTAAAAGCAAACTTAGTAAAAATAGATGTAAGAAAAACCAAGCTTCAAGAAGACATAAACGAAATAATAAAAAAAATGTGGGAAGAATATGAACTAACACCAAACACCCAAATAGAATACAAAAAACCAAACAACATACAAGAAACAGAAAAAAATGTAAAATACCTAAGAAACCAAATAAAAGACCTAGGAAGTGTAAACATAGACTCAATCGAAGAATACAAAAACCTAAAAGAAAGATATGACTTCATGTCAGAACAAAGACTAGACCTAGAAAATACAATGAGTAAACTAAGAAAAATAATCCACGAAATGACACAAACAATGAAAGAGCAATTTGACGAAAAATTCAAAATAATAAACAAAAACTTTGAAGAAGTATTCAAAGAACTTTTCGGAGGAGGAAAAGCAGAACTAAAACTAGAAGACGAAGAAAATATACTAGAATGTGGAATAGAAATAAAAGTAGAACCACCAGGAAAAAAACTACAAAGCATGACACTACTATCAGGAGGAGAAAAAGCACTAACTGCAATAGCACTACTATTTGCAATATTAAAAATAAACCCATCACCATTTTGCGTACTAGACGAAATAGAAGCAGCACTAGATGATGTAAATGTATATAGATATGCAGAATATTTGAAAAAATTCGCAAAAGACACACAATTCTTAGTAATAACACACAGAAAAGGAACTATGGAAGTCGCAAACACAGTTTATGGTGTTACAATGGAAGAAAGCGGAATTTCAAAGTTATTATCTATTAAATTAAACTAATGTGAATTAACTTGTTATCTATTAAATTAAACCAAGATGAATTAACTTGTTATCTATTAAATTAAACCAAGATGAATTAACCTGTTATCTATTAAATTAAACCAAGATAAATTAAGCTGTTATCTATTAAATTAAACTAATGTGAATTAATCTGTCATCTATTAAATTAAACCAAGTGGAACTAAGCTAATATGTATTAAATTAAACTATGTTATCACTATTGCCAAATGCCAAAAGTTGCCAAAAAACGCAAAAGCAGACAGAGGCAATTGGCAATTAAAGTTTTATTAAAATCAATAAGGGGAGGGATTTATTATGTTATTATGGATACTTCTAATTATTATGGCTATTGCTGGAATATTGCTACTTGTTCTGCCAGAAGATACACTTGTAAAACAAGAAAATTTAAAACCTAATGAAACAAAAAAAGAAGCAGTAAAAAAAATCAGAAACTATGGTATAATACTATTAGTAATAGCAGTTGTATTATTAATATTTCAATTAATTTAAACATTTATTGCCAAAAGGTTGCAAAAAGGGACAAAGCAAAAATGTTATTAAGTTAAGAAAAATATTTATATCCGCCCAAATATTAAATAGTAAAATAATTTAAGAATATTTACTATTTAATATTTACACTACTATAAAAAATAAATATCTTAACTAAATAACATTTGCTCTGTCCTTTTTAGAAACTTACCTCTTGAAAACATTTTGTCACAGTCCTTTTAAAAACTTTTGACTTTCTCTAGTTTTAGAAACCTTTCAAAACTCAATCCAAAGTATCCATAAATTCAAACTTCCTAGAATAATCCTTATTAACCTCATCACACAAAACAACTTCACTCCTATTACTCTTCAAAAATTCAATTATCTGATACACATCAATCCAAATTTCATTCGGACTATCAATTTGAGACTCATCAAAAATAAGTTGCATTCCAAAATGCAAATGAGGAACATTTATATTATTCACATTTTCCTTAACACTATAACCAGTCATCCCCAAATACCCAATAACATCACCAGCATTTACAGTATCCCCCTCTTCTAAGGAAGAAACATAAGGGTGATCTTTCCTAAGGTGAGCATAATAATAATACCTTTTCCCATCAAAACTCCTAATTCCAATACGCCACCCACCATATTGATTCCAGCCAAGATGTTCTATAATACCAGATTCCACAGCAACAATAGGAGTTCCAATACTTCCCATTAAATCATTTCCCAAGTGAGTCCTTTTAAAACCATAAGATCTAGAATTTCCAAAATCATCATAATGGCTAAAATTATAATTTTTAGCAATAGGAAGAAAAGCTTTAAGCCCATATCTATTTTCAAAATCTAAAGAACCATCATCTTTTAAAACTTGAATAGAATACTCACCAATAAATTCACCTAAAACAGCAGAATAAGCCTCATAGTAATAATCGTAAAATTTCATAGAACTAGTCAAACTAGAAATTGACTCTCCATTCTCTATTTTAGAAACTAAAGAATCTAACTGACTTTTCTTAAAATTCTTAAAATTCCCACCATTTTCAGCTGCAAGATATGCCAAAAGTTCTATCCAATTATATTTTATTTCAGAATTATTAGTATGTGATTCTATATCAAGCTTAGAAGTTAACTTCATAGCTTCTAGAGTAACATTAAAATCCACCCATTTAATGTAATCATTTTCTAAACTTCCATCAGATGAACTATTCGCAGTTAGATGTCCAAAATTAAAATATATTAAACTGGAAACAAATAAAATAATTAGTAAAGTTATTAATACAATAAATTTTTTACTAAGTTTAAAAGAAAAAATAAACACAAAAAATCCTCCCTAAACAAATATATGAAATTATAAAAAAAATAGAATAAATGTAAAAATAAATATTATAAATAAAAAAGAAGTAATAAAGTATAAAAAATATTACAAAAATATTACAAATAAATTACAAAAATATTAAATTATCGTAAATTGTTGAATTAAATAAAATAATATAATATAATAAAAAAGTAAAAACATATTAAAACAAATGAGGGGAGATAAAATGGATATAAAAGTAAATAATAAATTACAAAAAATATTATTAATTATAATTCTATGCATATGCCTTATTAGTACACTTTTTACAACATCAAAAGCAGCAGACAATTTCACAACAAAACTTACAGCATCATCAACAACAGTAGAAGCTGGAGATGAAATAACAGTTGGAATAGTACTAACTAACATAAATGTAGGAAATGGAATACAAGCAATACAAGGAACACTAACATATGATACAGAAAAATTAACATATAGCAATATAACAGCAAGTAATGGATGGGGTTCACCTGTTTACAACCCAGCAAATGGAATGATAGTTGTAGAAAGTTCAAATTATGTAACAACAGAACAAGAAATATTGAAAGTAACATTTAAAGTTAAAGAAGGTATAGAGCCAGGAAATGCACAAATCCAATTCTCAGAAGTACAAGCAAGTGATGGAGAAATTATGGCAGACGGAACAGGAGCTTCAATAACATTAAATATAAGAGAAGCAGAGCCAGAAGATAACACAAACGAAACAGGAAACAACAATACAAACAATACAAATAATACAAATCAAGCAGGAGACAACAATACAAATAATACAAACCAAGCAGGAAATAATACAAATAGCACAAATCAAGCAGGAAACAATAACACAAATAACACAAACCAAACAGGTAACAATAATGCAGGAAACAACAATGGAAGCAATACAAACCAACAAGCAAATAATCAAAATTCATCAAGAAATAATACTTCAATAAATGCAAGCAGAAATAACCAAGCAACAACAACTCAAAACTTACCAAAAACAGGATTAAATAATACTATAATAATAGCAGTAGCAATAGTTATATTAGCAGCAATAATAAGTTTCATAAAATACAAAAAATATAAAGGAATAAAATAATTATAAAAAATAAGAAATAGCAAATATTTACCATATCAAATGGAAGATATTTGCTATTTTTTTGTTACAATTTTTCTTAGGGAAATTAGCCATCAAGCAAAAAATGCACAAAATGCAAAAAAAGTAACAAAAATGTAATAAAAAAATAAAATATGAAATATTAGGAACAGAAACAAAACATCCGTAACAAGAAAAAGGCTTATATATATAATAAGTAAAAAGTGCATAATTGAAAAAAATATATTTATATGAAATAATTCAAAACGAAAATAAATTATAAAAAGAAAGGGGATTGAATAAATGACACCAAAAAGCAAAAACAATAAAAAATTTATTTTAATAATTTTATTTTTAATAATCACCATATCAATAACAACAAAAAGTTTAGCAACAAGCGAAACCCAAGAAAATAGCTTGCAAAATCCAATTACAATAAATAACTCAGTCCCAATTAAAAGTGAAAAAAGTAAAATAAAAAATATACCTGCCAAATTTATAAAAGCTGTAGGAAATGGAATTGAAAATAAATTTAATCTAAGAGAAACTCTAGAAATAAAAATAAAAGACCAAGGAAATACTAACAACTGTTGGATTGCATCTACAAACACATCACTAGAAACAGTAATAAACAAAACCAAAAACAGTAATATAGAATTATCAGAAAAAGCCGTAGAAGAAGGAACAGACAGTATATATAATAAAACAGACGGAATGGGAAATGCACTAATGGTACTAGGATACTACACATCAGGAAATGATCCAATAGATGTAGAAAACAATAATGTAGAAATAAAAATAGATGATTACACTGTATTTCCAACAATATTCAAAGAAAAGCAAACAGATGGAACAATAGCATATACAGACAGGACAAGCTTTTTTGGAAGAAATTACTACACAGAAGAGCAAGTAGAAGAAGTAAGAAATGAAGTAAAAAAACATATTATGGAATATGGAGCAGTCACAGCAATAACAAGCAGTACATCTTATGAATATTACAATGGTTCAGCATATTATTGTGATAACTTAAATGCAAAAATTGACCATCAAATAACAATAATAGGCTGGGACGACAATTACAGCATAGAAAATTTCAGTAGTGAACATAGACCAAGTAAGCCAGGAGCATATATAGTACAAAACTCATATGGTGACCAAGTTTTTGATGGAGGAATTATGTACATATCATATGAAGATGCACTAATAGAAGGGCAACTAATTGGAGTTACCAAAATAGAAGATAAAGATTACTTAAATTTATACCAACACGACGAACTAGGAACAAATTCCTCAATTGGGTTTACAGCAGATATATATGGTGCAAACATATTTAAAAGAACTACAGAAAATGCAGAATATTTAAGTGAAATTGCAATAGGAAACTTAAGTGCAGGAACATATGAAATTTATATAAATTCTAAAGATGGAGAATTAACAAAAAATAAACTAGTAAAAATAGGAGAAATAGAGCAAGATGCAGGATATCACACATTTAAACTACAAAACCCAATAAAACTAACAGGAGAAGAATTTGCAATAGTATTAAAATATGAAACAAATGCAGAAGACATATCATATGTAGGAATAGAATATAATGACTCCCACATGTGGCAAAAAGCAACAAATGAAGCAAATGAAAGCTATTTATCACTAGACATGCAAAACTGGGAAGACTTTACAGATTTAGGAGAATTAGGAGAAAATCTAGAAACAGCAAACTTAAGTATAAAAGCATTTACAACAACAAAATCTAGACACTACATAATCAATGACACATACATAAAAAATATAAAACCAGAAACAACAATAGAAGAATTTGAAAACAATCTAGGAAAAACAGTAGAAATAGACAAAACAGACATAATAAAAACAGGAATGAAAGCACAAATAGACGGAAAAGAATACACATTAGTTGTAACAGGGGACATAGATGGAGACGGAAAATTAACATTAATAGACTTGGCCAGAATAAAACAACATTTAGTAAAAATAAAAGAACTAGAAAACGAATATAAGCAAGCATCAGATATAAACATAGATAATGAAACAAATCTCGTAGATTTAAGTAGAATGAAACAAGCACTAGTAGGGTTAAAAGATATATAAAGGGGGATACTTATGAAAAACAAGCAAACCTGCGAAATGTCAAATAAGTATAAATATAAAAATCTAAAAACAAATAAAAAAATAAAAACAAGCAGTATCTTAAAAAGCCAAATGCTCACAATTAGTATAATTACAATAATAACAATAATAAAAATATTGTCACCAATAGAAAGTTTAGGAGCAAACGAAGCGGCAGACTTAGAAATTTCAACCAAAGAACAACTAGAAGCTTTTAGAGACTCTGTAAATAGTGGTGAAAGTTATGAAGGAAAAACAGTAAAATTAACAGCAGATATTAATCTAAATGGAAGCGAAAGTAGCCAGTGGACACCTATTGGAAGTGGAGTAAATTTGTTTAAAGGTACATTTGATGGAAATAATCGTTCCATAAGTGGTTTATATATGAACAATGTACTTAATGAAAATCAGGGATTATTTTCTAATAATTCAGGAACAATAAAAAACCTAATCATGAAAAATGTAAACATAAAAGATGGTAGTAGATATACAGGTGTAATTGCAGGAACAAATAGCAACACAATAATAAATTGTACTGTTGAAAGTGGAAGCATAACTATAAATACAGGATACAAATATTCAGGAACAGAAGGAAAAGCATCAGTTGACGTATATGCAGGAGCCATAGCAGGAGTAAACTATGGAAGTATAGAAGACTGTACAAATAAAATAAATATTGTTTGTAATAAACTAACAAGATGGGAAGATAATACACTAGTAGACCGTGTCTATATAGGAGGAGTTACAGGAGAAGAAGGTTCAAACAATGTAATAAAAAATTGCAAAAATTTAGGAAATATAGAGTCAGATGGTGTTGTAGGAGGAATAGTAGGAAAAGCAAATTGGGCAGGCTTTGGTACAGATAACTATTCTATTATATCAGGATGTTACAACAAAGGACAAATAACAGCAAAAAGTTCAGGTAGCAATGTTCGTAGCTGGTATATAGGAGGAATAGTAGGAGAAGCAGAAAATACTAAAATATTAAATTGTTATAATGCAGGAAATATAATAAATCAAAACAAAGACAAATATATAGGAGGAATTGCAGGCGAAAATGGAGTAAAAGGAATAATACAAAATTCATACAATTCAGGAAATTTAACAGGAGAAAGTTGTATTGGAGGAATATGTTCACAAAATAGTGCAAGCCAAATCATAGATTGTTACAATACAGGAGATATTAGTGGAAAAGCAGACATTGGTGGTATAGCAGTATTTAATAATGTATCATCAATAAGTAATGAAGACTTTGGATCAGAAATTATAAGATGCTCTAATAGTGGAAACTTAACAGGGGAAACAGCAATTGGAGGAATTGCAGCAATTAATGGTAGCCAAGGAGCAGAAAGCACTGCAAAAACAGAAATCAGTGAATGTTATAACACAGGTACAATAACAGGTAATGAACTTTTAGGAGGAATTGCAGCACAAAACAGATATGTAATTAAAAATAGCTATAATGTAGGAACAATAAATAATACTACAGAAGAAAACATAGGAAGTGTAGTAGGCTACAATGGAGAAGATAGCAAAAATGATCTAAATAATGTATATTATAAAGAAGGAACATACAAACAAGATATAGGTACAAACTTAAGTGAAGGAAGAGTAAATATAACGAAAAAAACAGAAAGTGAAATGAAAACAAGTGATTTTGTTAGTTCATTAAATGCAGAAGGAACATATTTTTACCTAGACACAAACAATACAAATAATGGATATCCAATATTAGAAGACAAAATAGCACCAATCTTAGAAATTAAATATAGTGAGACAGAAACAACAGACCAAGACGTAACAGTAACAATAACATCAAACGAAGAACTACAACCAGTAAGCGGATGGGAATTAGCAAGCAATAAACTAACACTAACAAAAACATACCAAGAAAATATAGAAGAAACAATAGAAGTAAGCGACTTAGCAGGAAATAAAGCAAGCGTAAAAATATCAATAACAAACATATTTAAAAACACCAAAATAAGCTTCAAAGAAGAAAACATGTACAAAGCAATAATAAAAACATTAGGAGAAAAAGTAGTAGACACAAATGACAACAATTTTGAAATAACATTAAAAATAAAAGACCTAGAAGAAACAACACAACTAGATATAAATGACAGCCAAATAACAGATATTTCAGGAATAGAAAACTTTACAAATCTAGAAACACTAAACATACAAAATAATAATATAGAAGACATTTCTAAGTTAAGCACACTTACAAAATTAAAAATGCTAAACTTAAACAACAACAAATTAACTAATTCAAGCTTAAAAAATATTGAAAATCTAACAGAATTACAGCAATTAGGAATTGCAAACAACAACATAACAGAAATAACAAGCCTTACAAATTTAAGAAACATCTATATATTAAATATAGGTGGAAACAATATACAAAATATAAGCAGTCTAAGCAATCTAACTAAATTAACACAAATAATAGCACAAGAAAACAAAATAAATAATATAGATTCAATAAAAAATCTAACAGAATTAATAAGTATAAACTTTTCATACAACCAAATAAGTACTCTACCAGACCTATCAAAATTAACAAAACTATTGAGCAAAAGCTTAGAAGGGCAAGAATTAGAAGTAACAGTAACAGGAGCAAAAGACGAAACAGTAACAGTAGAATTACCAGACATAATAAAAAAAGCAGCAGAAGAAGAAAGCACATATTACTCAGAAAATGGTATAGATGTGCAAAACTGTAATATAACAGAAGATAAACAAAGTGCGGAAATAGAAATCTATCAAGCCGCAACAAACACAGGAATAATTTTTGTAAACTCAGGAGAACTAATAGGATGTAATCTAAAAATATATGGGACAACAGTAGACTATGGTCAAGAAATAATAGAAAATGAAGAAAATGTATTCATACCAATAGAAACAAGCAATAAAGTAAATATAGATATTACAGCACAAATAATTTCTAGCAATCCAAATGTACAAATATCAGAAACAGGAAAACATCTATTCCAAACAAATGGAAAAGAAACACTATACTATATAGACGAAAATAATGAACAAAAAGAACTAACAGCAACAGTTAATTTTATAGACAAACAAGCACCAAATTATAATATAACATATTCTAAAGAAGAACCAACAAACCAAAATGTAACAGTTACAATAACAGTAGATGAAGAAATACAAGATATTTACGAATATGAAAATGAAGAAGGAGAAATATTAAGAGATTGGAACCTTTCAGAAGATAAAACAGAGCTTACAAAAATATATGAAGAAAATGACACCGAAATAGTATTATTAATAGATGAAGCAGGAAACGAAAAAGAAATTGAAATAGTTGTAGATAATATAATAAAAGAAAAGCCAGAAGCAGGAACACTAGAAATGAAGCAAGAAACAGCAGAAGGCGAAAACTATATAAATAATATATGGACAAACAAAGATGTATACATAAAACTAATACCAAGTGCAAAAGAAAACACCAAAAGCACATATTACATAAATGGTGAAGAACAAAAAAGCGAAAGTCAAATTCTAACAGAAAATGGAGAATATGAAATAATAGTAAAAACAACAGACATGGTAGGAAACGAAAATCAAAACGAATATAAAATAAAAATAGACAAAGACCCACCAACAGTAGGAAAACTAGTAAAAAAACTAAATTACAATGATGGAGAAGAATTAACAGAAGAAACAACAAATCAAAATGTATATATAGCTGTAGAAGAAGGAACAGACAAATTAAGTGGACATTACAGCACAACATATAAAATAAACGAAGGAGAAGAACAAACACAATCTCAAATTTTAACAGAAAGCGGAATCTATAATATAACTGTAATAACAAAAGATAAAGCAGGAAACACAATCGAAGAAGAATACAACTTACAAATAGATAAAGGAACTCTTGAAGTAAAGCAAAACTATGAAACTCTAAGTAACAATACAGTAAAAGTTACAATAGAATCAAATAGAGAAATCAAAGAAATTGATGGTTGGGAAATATCAGAAGACAAAAAAGTATTAAGCAAAATATATGTTGAAAACAAAACAGAAGAAGTAACAATAACAGACTTATTAGGAAACCAAAAAACAATAACAATAAATGTAAATACAATAGATGATGAAAACCTAATATACACAACAGATATTAGCAATGAAGAAATGACAAACCAAAATGTAACAGTAAAAATAATAGCAAACAAAGAACTAAAACCTGTAGAAGGATGGAGTCAAGAAGGATATAATAAAATTCTAAAAAAAGAATATAGTCAAAACACAAAAGAAACAATAACAATATCTGACTTAATAGGAAACAGCAGACAAGTAGAAATAAACATAACAAACATAGACAAACAAAAACCAGAAGCGGAAGTTATATATAGTAACCAATCACCAACAAACCAAAATGTAAAAGTAACAATAAAAGCAAATGAACCAATAGAAAAAATAGAAGGCTTTGAGCAAACAAGCAATAAAGAAGAATTAACAAAAGAATATGAAACAAATACAACTGAAACAATAATAATTAAAGACTTAGTAGGAAACACAAATGAAATAAACATAAACATAACAAACATAGACAAACAAAAACCAGAAGCAGAAGTTATATATAGCAACAAATCACCAACGAACCAAAATGTAAAAGTAACAATAAAAGCAAATGAACCAATAGAAAAAATAGAAGGTTTTGAGCAAACAAGCAATAAAAACGAATTAACAAAAGAATATGAAGCAAATACAAGTGAAACAATAACAATTACAGATATAGCAGGAAATAAAGAAACAAAGCATATAGAAATAACAAATATAGATAAACAAAAACCAATATTACAAATAAACTATAGCAATACAGATAAAGTAGCAGAGCAAGTAACAGTAACAATAACAGCAAATGAATAAATAGAACTTATAGAAGGAGAAAACTTTATACTAGATGAATCTAAGAAAATACTAATAAAACAATACACAAAAAATGCAGAAGAAACAATAAAAGTACAAGATGCAGCAGGAAATATAGAAACAGCGAATATAAAAATAACTAATATAATAGAAACAATAGAAAGTGAATATGAACTAACAGAAGATGGATATATTTTAGGAATACTACCAAATACAAAAAAAGAAGACTTTGAGAAAAACTTTAATATAACACCTGAAATAGAAGAAAATATAGACATAATAAAAACAGGAACAACTGTAAAAATTAAAAATCAAACATATAAAGCAGTAGTAATAGGAGATATTGTAGCAGATGGAGATATTAATTTAGTAGACTTAGTAAAAATGAAAAGACACATAACACAATTTTCAGACTCTATACTAACAAACGAAAACTTAAAAGCAGCAGATATAAACTTAGATGGAGAAGTAAATGCTTTAGACTTAGCTCAAATAAAACAAATAATCATAGGAACAAGAATACTAAATTTAAATAAATCTATATAAGAAAATTGCAATAAGGAGGGGAGAACTTAAAATGAAAATAATTAAAAAGTGTACTAAATTTATAATAACAATAATAATAGTTACAATACTTTTATTATTAACAAATCAAACCACATCTAAAGGTGCTATTATAGATTTCTTTTCAGGTATTCAAAATAAAAAAGATTTATATTTAGGGGCAGTACCTACTCCAATAATATCAAAAACAGAAACAAATACTGCTATAACATTTACTTGCAGAACTAATGCTGGTGCAAATGGATACTATTTATCAGGAGTAACCTGGTATAATAAGAAGACAGGAGCAAGTTTAGGTAATGGAATAAAATACACATTATACAAAAGCAGTGGAGGAGGATCATATAGCATTTACTGTGTAGTAAAATATACACATAAAAATGTAGGAAATACAATTTCAAGAACAGCTGTAACTGTATCAGGAAGTTATAGTGCTAATAAAAAAATTGTTTTAAGCACAAATAGGACTACAGCCTATGAAGGACAATATATAACAGCATATAATACAGGTAATGCAACAGGAATTAAATGGAGTGGACCATCTTGGCTAAGACTAGTAAGTTCAAGTGACAGTTACGCAAGATTTTATTGTGTACCTAGTTCAGGTTATTCAAAAAGAACAGGAAATATAACAGCAAGCGCTAATGGTGCTACAACACAAAGAAAAACAGTTTCTATGTATGCAGATGCAGTAACATTAAAAATTAATGGAGTATCATATAGTAGCTATGAAATGTATGTTGGAGATAGTGTAACATTAAGTGCAACAACAAAATCAAACTATAATTCTGCAGTTACCTTAAGTAGTACTAGCTCTGGTGTAGCATCATTATCAAGAAATTATCCAACTGCAACCTTAACAGCCAAAAGTGCTGGAACTTGCACTATAACAGGAGCACTTAACGTAAGAAGTGATAGTTTAAGAATAACAGTAAGACAAAGAAATGAACAATTGCAAGAATCACAAAAAGATACTCAAGGAGATACTCAAAGTGGAATTCAAGATGTAGGAACACCAATAGCACCAGAAACTCCACCAGCAGACACAACAAGCCCAACAGTAAATATAACAGCAAATGTACAAGAAAATTCAGATACAAATCAAGCACAAGTCAACTACACAATAACATTTTCAGAATCAGTAACAGGGTTTGAACAAGGAGATATAACAATAAACAAAGGAAAAATAACAAGCTTTACAGGTTCAGGAACTACATACAATTTAGTAGTAGAAACAGATACAGACTCAAACTACACCCAAACAGTATCAATAAATGCAAATGTCTGCACAGATGCAGCAGGAAACGGAAATACAGCAAGTAACAATTACAGCATAAATGTAGATAGGATAAAACCAGAAGTAAAAATACTAGGAAACAGTGAAAAAGAAACAGTAACAAACTACATAAAACAATTATACACAAATACACTATCAAGAGATGCATCAACAAATGAAATAAATTCATACTTAATGGTATATGTAGGTTCAAAAGATTTAAGCAAAGTTTCAAAAGACATAATTGCAAGTGCAGAAGCAAAACAAAAAATAACAAATAACACAGACTATGCAAAAGCCATGTATAAAGCAATTCTAAATAGAGAACCAGATGAAACAGGACTTCAAAACTGGAAGCAAAAAATAGATGAACAAGGAATAGAAAAAACAATCGAAGAATTCTGTACATCAACAGAAGTTCAAAACACATTTAAAGCAATAAAAGAAAGTACAAAAACAACAACATATTTAACAAAAGATGGAGAAATATCAATAATACTTGCAGCAACAGACGCAAAATATAGTAGTTCAAGTCTAACTGCAGATGACATAATAGTAAAATCAGGAAATACAACTATAACCCCAAGCAAAAAAACACTAAGTACTGCAAACAAAATAGACCTTGGAGAAGCATATATACTAACATTAGGGGGAATAACAGGTGATGGTGAATTATCTATTACAATACCAGCTGGAAAATTTACAGACACAGCAGGTAACACAAATAACGAAAGAAACAGTAGCTCACAAGAAGAAACCAAATTAAATATAGTTGTAGATAACACAAAACCAACAGCAACAAAAGTAACATTATCAGGAGCAAACAATTACGGATATGTAAAAAATGGATCAACAATAACACTAGAAATGGAATTTTCAGAAAATATAGCAAATAAATTTACTGTAAAAATAGGAGGAAGAGAAGTTTCATACCAAGGGTCAGCTACAAAATACACAGCAACATACACAATACCAGAAAAAGAAATAAGCTTGCAAGAAGGACCTCTAAGTATAGAAATAAGCGGATATGCAGACAATGCAGGACTTGTAGGAGACACTGTTACAAAAACAACAGATCAAAGCACAATAATATATGATAGAACAGCACCTACAATAAATTCAATCTTACCAAATGGAAATACAACTTGGCAAAAAACACAAAAAACAGTAGTATCTGCAACAGACAACCTAACTCCAAATAACCAAATAATAGGAAAATATGAATTTTCATTAGCAGGAGAAACAGTTAAAAATATAGAAAATCCATTTCAAAATAATGGAGAAATTATAAAATCAGATGGAACAGGAAAATATATCTTATATATACAAGTAGAAGACTTAGCAGGAAACAGCAGTCTAGCTGTCACAAACCAATTTTACTTAGACAATTCAGTAACAGAAGTTGGAAAATTAAAGATAACAAAAGGTGAAAAAACAGGTCAAGAAATAACACCAACAGAAAAAACAGATACAGAAGGAAACAAATATTATGAATTAACATACACAAACAGTAACTTGTATCTAGCAAAAATAGACGGAAGAGATGATGAAAGCGGACACAAAAGCACTAATTACCAAGTAAACCAAATACTATCAGACGGAACAAAAATTGCAGTAGGAACACCAACAATAGAAGACACAATAATAGAAACAGCAGGAGACTATGAAATAATAGTAACAACAACAGACAATTTAGACAATACAGCAACAAGAAAATACATTATACATATAGATAGAACAGGACCAACAATAACTATTAATCCAAATGGAAATAGTGGATATGAAAAAGCAGCAGAAGTAACACTATCAGCACAAGACATAGCAACAGTAAATTCACAAATTTCATATTCAATAGTAAAAGAAGGAGAAGAGCCAGCATATGAAAAAACTGTAACAAATGGTGGTTCAATACAAATAAGTGGTCTAACAGGAAAATACTATATATATGTAAAAGCAAAAGACGCATCAGGAAATGAAACAACATTTAGAAGTAATCCATTTTACTTTGACAATAGTGTAACAACACTAGGAACACTAGAAATGAGAGAAAACAACAAAGATGGTAAAGAATATATAGATGATACATTCACAAAAGAAAACGTATATTTAAAAATATCAGACCCAGGTCAAGATGACGAAACAGGATCAGTAACTTCAACATATAAAATAGTAAAAACAGATGACCAAGGAACACAAACAACAGTTGGAGAATACACAACAGAAAGCACAATTTTGCAAGAAGAAGGAATATATAAAATAACACTAACTTCAACAGATGCAAGTGGAAACAAAGGAAGCAGACAATACACTGTAAAAATTGATAAAACATCACCAACAATAAAATTTGAAGGACTAACAGATTATGTAACAACAGGAGCAATCACAGTAAAAGTAACAGACGAAAAAAATTCAGCAAGTGGAGTAAACCAAGAAAGCCTTAAATATTATTGGACAAGAAGCACAAAAGAACCAACAAAAGAAGACTTTACAGGAACAGACGAAAACGGATTCAGAGGAAACCTAGAAAGTACCCAAAGTTTAGTAAAAGTACCTAAAGACATTTCAGGAATATGGTATTTATGGATATATGCAGAAGATAATGTAGGAAATGTATCAATAAAAAGTAATGTCAAAATAGAAAATGATGGAAACATATCATACATAGATAATGAAGCACCAGTACCAGGAACACTAGAAATGAAAATTGAAAATAACCAAGGGGAAGAATATATAAATGACACATTCACAAATAAAAATGTATGGATAAACCTATTAAATGGATATGATGCAGACAGTGGAGTAAAATCAAACACATATACAATACAAAAAGACGGAAACACTCTAAAGCAAGGCCAAACAGGAGAAAACACATTAACAGAAACAGGAATATATGATATAACAATAACCACAATAGACAACCAAGAAAACCAAGCAACAAAACAATACAAAATAAAAATAGACAAAAATGGTCCACAAATAACATTTACACCAAACGGTAATGGAAACTATTACAAGAAAAATGAAGTACAAGTTCAAGTAACAGAACCAGAAACAGAAAGTGGAGTAAATGAAAATAGCATAAATATCAAATGGATAGGATATAATCCAAACACATATAACTCAATAAACGAAGTACTTGAAAAAATAGAAGAATTACAACAAACAATAGAAGAAAATAAACTTCAAGAAGAATTAAATAAAATAGACATATACTACCAAAACGCAGAAAAAGAAGAAGAAAAAATTAAAACACCAGAAAACGCAACAGGTATATATTATCTATATGTATATGCAGAAGACAATGTACAAAACAAATCAATAGTACTATCAAAAGAATTTTACTTAGACAATGAAAAGCCAAGCAAACCAGAGACCAGAGCAACCATAAAAGTAATAAGAGGAACAAAAGAACAAGAAATAGAATACTATGAAGAAACAACAAATAAAACAGTATATGTATATGCAACAAACAGTAAGTCACTAAGCAAAGTAGACAAATACGAATACTCCCTTACAACAGACGGAGGAAAAACTTGGACAGACTGGGAAGACTGCACAGTAAAAGAAGAAAATAACATATATGGAAAAACAGAAATACTAAAAGATGGACAAACAATAGTAAAATTCAGAGGAATTAGTATACTAGAAGATGGCCAAAATGAAGGAATAGAAAGTGAAGAAATAATAATAAACCAAGACATAATAGGACCAGAAGTAGAATTTGCAAATACAGACAATGGAGAAAACGGAAACAGCAACTGGAAAATATCAGCATCTGTAAGAGTAACAGTAACAGATAGTGCTGGTATAGATGAAAACACACTTAAATATGAATGGATCAAATTCTCAAGCATTGAAGAATTCGAAGAATTCAACACATCAAATAAAACAACAGAAGACTTAAAAGAAAAAATGACAGAAAACCAAAAAACTTTTGCAAATGGAGAACCAATAACTATAAAGAACAGTGAAAAAGGAATATACAGCTTATTTATATATGCAAAAGACAAAATAGGAAATGAAACAATAAAATATAGTAACACATACTACATACATAATGACACAAAAGGACCAGACATAACATTTACAAATACAGATGACGGAAAAAACGGAAACAACGAATGGCAAACATCAAAAAGAGTAAAAGTAAGTGTAACAGACGAAAGCGGAGTAAATGAAAACTCATTAAAATATGTCTGGATATCATTTAATAGCCTAAAAGAATATGAAGAATTTGCAAAAGAAAACTTACAAATAGAAGACCTAAAAGAAAAAATGACAAAAAACTCAAAAATGTTCTTAAATGGAGAAGAAATAATAATAAACTTAGAAGAAATAACAAACCAAGAAAATACAACAAATCAGCAAAATGAAAGAAAAATATACAGTCTATTTATATATGCAAAAGATAATCTAGAAAATGAAACAATAAAATACAGCAATCCATACTATATAGGAAAAATAGAAGAAAATGGTTACGAAATACAAAACAATTACATAATAAATGTCATCCCAGAAACAAAAATACAAGAATTCATTCAAAAAATACAAAACTCAATAATAGGAAGTGAATACACACTAATAAGCCAAGACAAACAAACAATAAAATACAGCACACAAGTAGAAAATAAAAAAACAGACGAAAAATCAGAATTTGTAGCAACAGGAGACATACTAAAAGTAGATGACAAAGAATACACAATAATAGTAATTGGAGACTTAAACGGAGATGGAATGCTAAACGTAATAGACCTAGCAAAACTAAAAAAACACATAACAGAACTAGAAAAACTAGAAGAACAAAACAAACTAGCAGCAGACATAAACCAAGACGAACAAATAAATATAATAGACTCAGTAAGAATGAAACAATATATCACAGGATTAAGAACATTTGAAAAATAAAATGTCAAAGTTGTCAATTAAAAAATGACCATGAAAATGTCCATTTAGGTGTCCATTTGGAGACAGTACCAAATGGACATTTTCTAAAAATAAAATACAATAACCATTTTAAGAATGTGTTTGTCCATTTAGAAGCGCTCCTCAAATGGACATTTTCTAAAAATTAAATATAATAACCATTTTAAGAATATGTTTGCCCATTTAGAAGAGCTCCTCAAATGGACATTTTCTAAAAATAAAATATAATAACCATTTTAAGAATGTGTTTATCCATTTAGAAGCGCTTCCTAAATGGACACCCTTGAAATAACATTATACAAAAACAATTATAACTAAAAAATAGGAGATGATCAAAATAGATAAATATATGGAAAAAGCCAAACTAGAGGCAAAAAAAGGAATAGAAAAAAACGAAGGAGGACCATTTGGAGCTATAATAGTAAACCAAAACGGAGAAATAATTTCAAAAGGAAACAATAAGGTACTAGCAACAAAAGATCCAACAGCACATGCTGAAATAATTGCAATAAGAAGAGCCTGCAAAAAATTAAACACATATGACCTATCAAACTATATACTATATTCTTCATGTGAGCCATGTCCTATGTGTTTATCAGCAATAATATGGGCAAATATAAAACAAGTATATTATGGAGCAACCAAAGAAGACGCAGCAAAAATTGGTTTTAGAGATGATTTAATATATGAACACATAAAAGGAAATAAGAAAATAATAAATTTAGAAGAAATTAACAGAAATGAATGTCTAGAGATTTTTAAAGAATATAAGGAGAATAATGGAACAATTTATTAAAAAGTTAACAACAATCTATTAAAAAGTTAACATAAGTATTGATTAAAACAAAAAAATATGATAAAATATTATCTAACAGTTTCAAAAAACAAAAAATTCACAAAATAAATTAAAATGTGGTATCTAAAAAAATATTGCATATTATTAAAAAAGTGGATTTTTTTATTATATATTATTTATTATATAAATGAATGGAGTGGAAATAATGGAAAAAATGGAAAAAAGAATTTTAAGTAAATTTTATCTAGACAAAGAAAAAGACATAATAATAACAGTATACAAAGTATCAGAAGATGAAGCGGAATACATTTTAGAAACTCCAAACCATAATACAGGAAACTTAATAACAAACTTAGCAAAAATATGTAATCTAGAAACAACAAAAGACGAAAACGACTTAAAAATAATTAAAGGCAGAATTGAAGCAAGCATAAATGGAGACAACAAAGAGGTATACATACTAAGACTTGGAGGAATCAAAATTGCAAATATTTTTGAAGATGGGGAAGTAGAAATAAAAGCAAAAATACCAGCAATCACAAAAACACTAATGTCACAAACAAAAAAATACAATCTTCCAATAGAAAAAACAATAATAAAATCATACATACTAAAAAGAGTAAAATTCCAAACAGATTTGCATACACATATGAACGCAAACCTTACACCAGACTGCCTAATAGCACTTGGAATAAGTCACCAAATAAAATACCCATTATACTACATAAAAAAACTAAACCTTAAACCTTCAAAAACCCAAGAAGAAGAGCTTTTAAAACAAAGAAAAGAAGTAGAAAAAAACTTTGAAAATTCGAAACTAACCGGAAAATATCTAACAAGAAAAATAGATGACAACACATTCATAAATTTTGCAGACTTTATACTAAACAACCTAGAAAACGCAGAATACAATATATCAAAAATAAGAACAAGTCTAGCAATACTAAAAGACGGTCAGGCAGTATTTACAAACCTAGAAAAATTATACCTATACAGATATGTATTTGCAAAAGGAACAGAAAGCCAAAACAAAATAAACTTAAACAGTAAAATAATACAAAACCAAATACAAAAAATTCAAGAAAAAGACATAAAAAATATGGTAATAAAAATGTGTGAAGACAAAAAAGAAAAAAGCAAATACAAAAACAACACACTATTTCAAGATAAACTACTATGGATAGCAAGAGAATACCAAAAACAAGGAATAAAATATGTAGAAATAGCAGACACAACACTAACTAAAAAAGGTGAGCCTGCAATAAACATGCTAAAACAAGTACATGAAATTATGCCAAAAATAGAAGAAGAAACAGGAGTAAAAATAAGATTCCTAGTTGCAATAAGAAGAATACCACTTACAATAATAAAAGACGAACACACAAGTTCAAGCTACTTAAGAGAAAACATAAATGTACTAAAAGCAGTAGCAAAAAGCCCATATGTAGTAGGAAGTGACTTCATAGGAGAAGAAATAAATGATATATCAGAACTTCAGCCAGCAATAACAGAAATAGTAAGATATGTAGTAGAAGAAGATCCAAACTTCACAATAAGAATCCATGCAGGAGAAAATGACAGCTTACGTGACAATGTAGAAAAATCAGTAGACTGCATTCTAAATGCTTTAAAACCAGGAGAAAAAATACCATATTTTAGACTAGGGCATGGGCTATACACAGCAGACCTAAATTCTCTTCAAGGAAAAAGGCTAATCAAAAAGCTACAAGACACAGGAGCAGTACTAGAATTCCAACTAACATCAAATGTAAGGTTAAACAACCTAAGCAACTTAAGCAAACACCCAATAAAAACATATCTAAAAAACAACATAAAATGTGTTCAAGGAACAGACGGATGCGGATTTTACGGAGTAGACACAATAGACGAACAACTAGCACTTCAAAACTTACTAGAACTTTCAAACGAAGACTTTGAAAAAATGAGAAAAGTAGAAGATGAAATAATTCTAAGAAGCGAAAAATACTTCAAAGAAAAAAGCGAAAATTTCAAAAAATTCTGTGGAAACAAATCACTCGAAGAAGCACTACTTGAAGAAGAAGCAAAAATAGAAACCCTAAGCAAAGACAAAAACATAAACCTAAGACTAAGAATAGGAATAGAATCAGAAAAAGCACTAAAATACAAAATCTCAGAACTACCAACAGACAAAGTACCAATAATAATAGCAGGAGGAAGCTTTAATGCCCAAGAAAGAGAAACAAAACTAACAAAAGAAGGAATAGAAATACTAAAAAAACTAATAGAAAAAGTAAACGAAAACAAAGCATACTTCGTAATAGGGCACAAAATGCAAGGCTATGAAAAAGCAATACTAGACATATCCAAAGAGCTAAACAAAAAAGTAGAAATAGATGCAATAATACCAAAAACAATATCAGAAGAACAAGGAGAAAAACTAAAAACAAAAGACCTAAACAGAATAAGAATCTCAACAGAAAGCGAAGCATCAGGAATATACAAAAGCTTCAACTACGAAATATTTGAAAGAAGAAAATCAGTAGTAGTAGCATTTGACGGAAACTCACCAGTATCAAACCTAGTACAAGAAGCCAAAAACGGAAAAGGAAAAGCAAAAATATATGTAAACCAAGAATCACCACTACTAAAAGAAAAAGCAAACTCATTAACAGGATATGTAGTACCATTTAACCTAAGTGAAAACATTGTAGACAAAATTTTAGAAGACAATCCAGAAATAATGTAAAAATGTAAAAAATATCCCAAATGCGATAGTCTGCATTTAGGATATTTTTGCAAAAAAAGACGGAACAAAATAGTAATTTTTCTTAAAAATTTCCATTTAGAGACTGTTTAAAAAGTAAAATTTTTATAAAAATCATGCTCATAAACCCGCATGATAGGCGTGTAAAATTTTATATAATTTGACTTTTTAAACATTTTTGCCATTTTCATTCGTCCAATTTGGCAATTTTTTGGTATTTTAGGACACAATCTTTACTACTTTTTCAATCTAGAGTATTCAAAATTTTTCCTCCGTCCAATTTGACAATTTTTTGGTATTTTAGGACACAATCTTTACTACTTTTTCAATCTAGAGTATTCAAAATTTTTCCTCCGTCCATTTTGACAATTTTTTGGTATTTTAGGACACAATCTTTACTACCTTTTCAATCTAAGAGTATTCAAAATTACAGTCAAACTACTTACTACCATTGCCAAACTTGCTATCATAGGAGTAATAGATATTCCAAAAGGTTTAAAAATACCAATTGCAATCGGAATCATTAAAACATTATAGAAAAACGCCCAGAAAAGATTTTCTTTTATAATTTTTATAGTCTTTTTACTTATATTAATTAAAGTTAAAATACTATCCAAATTATTTCTAGTAAGAATAACATCAGAAGAATCCATTGCAATATCTGTACCACTTTTTACACTAACACCAATATTTGCAGTTGCCAAAGCTGGACTATCATTAATACCATCTCCACACATCATAACCTTTTTATTTTCGCTTTTCAAATCTTTTATTACCTTAACTTTTTCAGCTGGCAATACATTAGAAATAACTTTAGTAATTCCAATATCTGCTGCAATTTTTTTAGCTGTTTTTTCATTATCTCCAGTTAGCATAATTGTATCTATTTTACTTTTATTTAAAGAATCTATAACATCTTTTGCATTTTCACGAATAATATCATTCACAGCAATTATAGAAATGACTTTATTTTCAATTGCCACATATACAATACTATTACCAATATCTGCT
This sequence comes from uncultured Clostridia bacterium, assembly GCA_944386775.1. GTDB lineage: Bacteria > Bacillota > Clostridia > TANB77 > CAG-508 > CAG-269. The sequence continues at coordinate 2,761 of CALXCJ010000016.1, read as the reverse complement.
AAATAAGCTTCATCTGATTTATAATCATTTTCAATATTAAAAAGTTCAAGTATTTTTGCATTTCCAATAATTACTTTTTTGTTATTTACAATTCCTGTAATTCCATAACCACTAATATTTTCAAAATCCTCTACATCTAAAGCATTTAATTTATTTTCAGATAAATAATAGGTAAATGCCTTTGCAATAGGATGTGTAGATTTACTCTCTAAGCTACAAGCAAGTTTCATTATTTCGTTATTTGGTATATCAGAATAATTCTTTATTTCTGCAATTTTTAAAGTTCCATATGTTAAAGTCCCTGTTTTATCAAAAACAATAGTATCAATTTTTTGTGCAGATTCTAATATCTCACTTTTTTTAATAAGTATGCCTTTATTTGCACAACGTCCTTCTGAAACAATTATTGCAAGAGGTGTAGCTAAACCTAAACTACAAGGGCAAGCCACAACCAATACAGTTACAAAAGCAATTAGAGCTTCTGAAAAACTAAATCCAAGTATCAAATAAAAAGCTAAAGTTAAAATCGCAATTAATATAACAATTGGGACAAAAAAACTAGAAACAGTATCTGCAATTTTAGCAATTGGAGCTTTTGTATTACTTGCCTCAACTACTAATTTTACAATCTCTGAAATTGTAGACTCTTTTCCAATTTTTTCAGCTTTATATTCAAGATAACCATCATAATTAATACTTCCAGCAATTACCTTCTCGCCAATTCCCTTATTTACAGGCTTACTCTCACCTGTTATAAAAGACTCGTCTAAATGGGCTTTCCCACTTACAATTTCACCATCTACAGATATTCTCTCGCCAGGTTTACTAACTACAATATCATCTTTATGAACTTCGTCAATAGTTACAGTTTTTTCAATACCATTAACTTTTACAGTTGCATTTTCAGGCGTTATCTTTACTAATTTTTGAATAGCTTCTTTTGTTTTATCTTTACTTAAACCATCTAAATATCTACCAAGCTTTACAAAATAAATTACCATAGCAACTGATTCAAAATATAAATTATGAATTGCAGTATGCTCACCTTTTAAAATTAATACCATACTATAAATACTATATAAAAAGCTACTTAAAACTCCAATTCCTACAAGTGTGTCCATATTTGGAGTTTTATGTATTAAGTTTTTGTATCCATTTTTTAAAATATCAAATCCATAGATTATAAATAAAATAGTAAAAATGAATAGGACGACTGTGTAGGAAATAGGGCTTTTAGAAGGATTTAAAAATTCAAAAGTAGGAAGACCAACCATATGGCCCATTGCAATATACATAAAGATAATAGCAAGAACGGTAAATATAATAAATTTTATTTTTTCTTTTTTATTTTTACCTTCAATCTTTATCTCTTTAAATTCTCCTAAACTTTTAAAACCAGCTTTTTTTACAAATTCATTTAAATCTTCAATACTTAAAACTTTTTCATCGTACTCGATGGATGCATTTGCCATAACTAGGTTAACAGAGGCTTGTTTGATACCGTTTTGCTTATTTAAATATTTTTCTAAACCATTTGAACAAGCACTGCAAGTCATGCCTTCTATTGATAATATTATTTTTTTCATAATATTTACTCGTATAATTTATATTTATTCATATAATTTACATTGATTAATATAACATACATTTATTTATATAATTTACATTGATTAATATAACATACATTTAATTATATAATTTACATTGATTAATATAACATACATTTACTTATATAATTTACATTGATTAATATAACGTACATTTACTTATATACCTTACATTTATTAATATAATGCGAAAATATTTATTATACGAAAATCTCCTTTCTTAGAAGTTTATTATAGTATATAATAGCATAAATATTTTAAACATGATAAATATATTGAATAAGTTAAATATCAATTTAACTTATATAACTTATTTAACAGTTTTTTAATTAAAAATTACTATTATAAAAGTTTTAAATTGATTTAAAATTTTATTTAACTACTTCAAAACCTATATCATTTAAAGTTTCTTCAATTTCCTCTAGTTTAACATTTTCGCAAGCTTCGATTTTTACTATTCCAGTATTAAAATTAGCATCAACATTTTTAACACCTTTAATTGCACCTACAGCATTTTTTACTCTGTTTTCACAACCTCCACATACCATTCCTTTTACATTTAATGTTATTTCTTTCATTTTAAAAACCTCCTTATTTTTTTATTTATTAAATTTTTTAAATAAACTTATTAGCTCATCTATAACTTCAAAATCACCTTTTTCTAAATCACGAGTTACACAATTGTATAGATGATTTTCTAGTATATAGTTTGATAAACTTTTTACAGAATTTTCAACAGCTGAAAGCTGAATTAGCACATCTTTACAGTAAGCATCTTTTTCTATCATGTTTTTTATTCCTCGTAATTGACCCTCAATTCTGCTTATTCTGTTACTAATTAGCTTTTTTTCTTGCTCTGTTCTATGTGTTTTTTTATTTTCCATTTAAGTTCACCACCGAATATATTATATACCTATATGGGTATATTGTAAAGGTGGGGGTATGTGCTTTTTTAGATAGTAGTTTCAATGCTTTGAGAGGGGGATAGTGGTGTTGGATATAAAAAGTGGATTATAGAGAGTTTATATTTCAAAACTTTGATTTACAAAATAAAAAATACACTTAAAAATAAGTGCATTTGGTGCGCCTGGAGGGACTCGAACCCCCGATCTGCAAGTTCGTAGTTGGCATACGCTCTAAAATATATTTCATCC
>CALXCJ010000015.1 GCA_944386775.1 uncultured Clostridia bacterium | reverse complement strand
TCTTCTTTGAAGAATCGTACCGCTTCGGTTTATTCTCTAAAGGATTTTATTGTTTACTTTTCAATGTACTTTTTTGTCCTCATTTCGTGTGGACATTTTGTATTATACTATGCTTTTTTTTGTTTGTCAACACTTTTTTTCATTTTTTTTATTTTTTTATTTTGGTAATTTTTTCTGTTAATTATTCGGATTGATTTTTTCTTAGAGCCATCGGTCTTTTGCTAGTTTCTCTTTTTTGTATTTTTTTGCTTTATGTATATAAAAAATCACTTATACTTCATAACATTTATTTTAATATATAGAAATTATTTGAAATCAATTGTTTTTTGCTTTTTATTTTAGATTAATTTATTATTTATTCTAGAAAAATGTTTTGATATTTTTAAAAAATATTTATATCGTCTAAAAAGTATTTATATAATCAAAAAATATTTATATACTTTTAAAAAAATTATATACTCAAAAAAATTTATATACTCAAAAAAATATTTATATACTTTAAAAAAATTATATACTCAAAAAAATTTATATAATCAAAAAAATATTTATATTATCTAAAAAAATATAAGCAAAATTTTTGAAAACTATTTTGCTGTTTCCTTTTTTTATATTAAGAAAAACTGAATTAAAATATTTTCAAAAATTTTGCTATGTGTTTTCTATATTTTTTTGTTTTATATTCTAAAATTTATATTACTTTTTATTTTTATAAGTAATAATTTAATCATTAGTTTTCTTCATCATTTTCTACTTTAATAAATATTCTATTTATTAGCTTTGTATTTTCATCATAACTCATGGTTACATTAAATTTTTCGTTTTTGTTTTTTTCGATTATGTCTGATATTTCTGCTAGAACTTCTTCATTTTGGCTATCTCTTTCTATTTCTAGTGTGATTTGTGATAATTTTCTGTCTTTTTCTTTTTCTTCTTGAGTTAATTCTATATTAGCATCTTTTATATTGTTTTTTGCAACTTCTAGTAAATCTTCTATGTTTTCTGCAGTTAGGTTATTTCCTATAAAGAATGATAAATTAGAATTAAATCTATTTCTTTCAGTTTCAGATACTTCTACTGGTGCTTCTTGCAAAATATTTTCTTTAATAAATCCTAAACCTTTTAATGCTGAGTTTATGTCTTCTGGTAGTATATTTTCATATACTGTTTGTAACTGATTGTTTATATTTTGCTCTAAACTTTGTTTTATGATTAATGCACTATTTTTGTCTAGTTCGTCTATTTTTATATTATTTTCATTATCTAATAATATTTGATCTTCAAAATTGTCTACTATATTTATATCTTCTTTTATGTTTAGTTTTGCTATATTTTGAATTTTGTCATATGTAATAGATGCATTTCTAGTTATTATTTTATCATTTTTTGCTTGGTTAAATTTTAGATTTATTCCTTGTGTTTTTGCACCATTGTCTAATGTTTCAAATTCTAGACTTATTTCTTGGCTATTTTCTGTGGTTTTATTTTTTATTTCGTAAATTGTTTTTTGTACTTTGTTTTCGGCGGTTTGAGTTTTTTCTATTGTTATGTTATTTTCAGTATTGTCTATTGTAATTATTGTTTCATATTTATCTGCTTGTACTATGGTTTGCACAAGTTTTCCTTCATTTTCTAAGACTTCTACTTTTACTTGTTCATTACCTATATTTGTACTTTTTATTTCATTTATTGTTTGATTTAAATATTCTGAAAAACTTTCTCTTGTTATTGGTTTATTTCCTATATTTATTCCATAGTTATTTAGTGTAGTTGATATGTTGTCTATTTTGCTTAAGATTATTTCATCTGTTGATAGTTTTTCTAATACTTTTATTATTATGTTATTATATTTTTCTTTTGTTAGTGTTATATAATATCCATTTGTAGCTATTTGTGTGTTATTTTCTAAGGTAATTACTTTTTGTTCTTTTCCAAATGATTGCTTGTCTGTATTTTGCTCAATTATTCCTAGATATGTTTGTTTTAAAATCTCAATTTCATCTTGAGTAAATTCTAGAATATTGTTTATTTCTATTGGTGATGTATATTGTAGTACTTTTTTTATGTCTTCTTCGTTTAGGTCTGTGTTTTCTGCAAGTTTTGCTGTATTTCCTTTTTGAATTGATACAAATTGTTTGATATAGTCTAATCTGATACCTTGCATATTATTGTCTTCTATGTATTCAAACCTTGCTACTTTTTGGCTATTGTTTTCATTTTTGTAATTTAGAGTTATATCTTTATATTGATAGTTTGCAAGGTTGTCTTGCATTCTGTTTACTGTTATTTCTGCATTGTTTATTGTGTTATTTTTGTTTTCAGCACTTGTGCTTACATCACTTGTATATTCTACATTTGCTGTTAATTCAGATGTTAATTTGTTTTCATTTAATGATTTTTCTATTTCAGTAGGATTGCTGTTTATTATTTCTACCATTTTGGTTATGTTTTGTGCAATATATTTTTCGAATAACTGCTGTTCTGATTTAAAGCTATCTGTATTTATATATAGGTATGCAATTGTTCCTCCAATTGCAATTAGTATTAATATTATAAAAATTATTATTAGTGCAATAATTAATCTTCTTTTTTTCCTTGGCATCATATGTATCCCTCCATATTGATAATTATACATATATTTTATTTTTTTTACAAGCTTTTTTACTTTTATTTTTCTTCATTTCTTTGTTTTAATGCTTCATATATTATTATGCCTGTTGATACAGCAGCATTCAGTGATGTAACTTTTCCTTTCATTGGAATTTTAACTAAAAAGTCACAGTTATTTTTTACTTTTTGGCTTATTCCTTTTCCTTCATTTCCTATTACTATTGCAAGTGATCCTTTTAAGTTTTGATTGTAGTATATTTTGTCTGTATTTATGTCTGTTCCACATATCCATAGTCCTTTTTCTTTTAATTCATTTATTGCATCTGTTATATTGTTTACTCTTGCAATTTTCATATGTTCTACTGCTCCTGCTGAAACTTTATTTACAGTACTATTTACTTGTGCTGCTCTTCTTTTTGGTATTATAATTCCATTTACTCCAGCTGTTTCTGCTGTTCTTATTATTGAACCTAAATTATGTGGATCTTCTATTCCATCTAATATAATTATAAATGGATCTTCATTTTTTTGCTTTGCATCTTTTAATATATCGTCTATTTGGCAATACTCATATGGTGGGACTATTGCTATTACTCCTTGGTAATTTTCAGTTTGCGCTATTTCTTGCATTTGCTTTTTGTCTTTTTCTACTATTATTATTCTATTTTCTTTTGCTTTTGCTATTATTTTACTTATTGAGCCGTGTTTTTCTCCTTTTGTTATATATATTTTGTTTATGTCTTTTCCGCTTTCTAGTAGTTCTAGTACAGAGTTTCTACCTTCTACTTGGTCATCAAAATTCTTTGGATTTTCTATGCTATTTGTTTTTTTAGTTTCTTTGTTTTGTATTTTTTTGGTTGATTTAGCTTTTGGGTTTTTATTTTTATCTATTTTCATTTTTTTCATTCCTTTTTTATTATTTTATTATCTAAATTTTATATTTTAATTTTTAGATTTTATTCATCGTCTAATTTTAATACACTCAAAAATGCTTCTTGTGGTACTTCTACACTTCCTATTTCTCTCATTTTCTTTTTTCCTCTTTTTTGTTTTTCAAGTAACTTTTTCTTTCTTGTTATATCTCCACCATAGCATTTTGCTAAAACATCTTTTCTCATTGCTGAGATTGTTTCTCTTGCTATTATTTTTCCTCCTACTGCTGCTTGAATTGGTATTTTAAATAGTTTTCTTGGGATTTCTTCTTTTAGCTTTTCTACCATTTTTTTGCCTCTTTCATAGCTTCTGTCTTTATGTAATATAAAGCTTAAGGCATCTACTTGTTCATTGTTTATATATATATCTAGTTTTACTAAATCTGATTTTCTATATTCTTTAAATTCATAATCAAATGATGCATATCCTTTTGTTTTTGATTTTAAATTGTCAAAAAAGTCATATATTATTTCATTTAATGGCATATCATATGTTAAAGTTACTCTTGACTCGTCTAGATATTGCATGTCTATATAGTTTCCTCTTCTTCTTTGGCAGATGTCCATGATATTTCCTACATATTCTTTTGGTGTGTATATATTTGCTGTTACAATTGGCTCTTCCATATATGATATTTCATTTGAAGGTGGTAATTCTGTTGGGCTATAAATTTGGATAGTTTCTCCTGATGTTTTGTGAACTTTATATATTACAGATGGTGCTGTTGTGATTAAACTTAAATCAAATTCTCTGTCTAATCTTTCTTCTATTATTTCTAGGTGTAATAGCCCTAAAAATCCACATCTAAATCCAAAACCTAATGCAGCAGATTGTTCTTGTTCAAATACTAAAGATGCATCATTTAATTGTAGTTTTTCAAGTGCTATTTTTAAGTTATCATATTCGCTTCCATCTACTGGGTATATTCCACAATATACCATAGGTGTTACTTTTTTATATCCTTTTAATGGCTTGTCTGTTGGGGCATTTTTTAGTGTTACAGTATCTCCTACATGTATGTCTGATAGGTTTTTTATGCTTGCTGCAATATAACCTACTTCACCTGCTTTTAGCTCTTTAGCTTGCATATATGAGCCTGGTACAAAATATCCAACTTCAGCTACTACATATGTTTTATTTGTTGCCATAAGTAAAATTTCGTCTCCTACTTTTACTTTTCCATTTTTTACTCTTACATATGCTACTGCACCTTTGTAATTATCATAATATGAATCAAAAATTAAACATTCAAGTTTTCCATCTTCGTTACCTTTGGGTGCTGGAAGATCTGTTACTATTCTTTCTAATACTTCTTCTACATTGAGCCCTGTTTTTGCAGAAATACAAGGTGCATCTGATGCAGGAATTCCTATTATGTCTTCAATTTCTTTTTTTACTTCATCTGGTCTTGCATTTGGAAGGTCTATCTTGTTTATTACTGGTAAAACTTCCAAATTGTTGTCTATTGCAAGATAAACATTTGCAAGTGTTTGTGCTTCTACCCCTTGGCTTGCATCTACAACTAAAATCGCTCCATCACATGCTGCAAGGCTTCTTGAAACTTCATAATTAAAATCGACATGGCCTGGGGTGTCTATTAGGTTAAATGTATATTCAGCCCCATCTTTTGCTTTATATTTCATTCTTACTGCTTGTGATTTTATCGTTATTCCTCTTTCTTTTTCTATGTCCATATTGTCTAGTACTTGGCTTTCCATTTCTCTTTTTGAAAGAACTCCTGTCATTTCTATTAATCTATCTGCAAGTGTTGACTTTCCATGGTCTATATGTGCTATTATACTAAAATTTCTTATATATTTTTGTCTATCTTCCATAATTCCTCCGATTTCTTTTTTGCTATTTTATCATAAGTTAGGCTATTCTGCAAGTGTGAGTTTATAGATGTTCCTTGCAGTTTTTTATGTTACTCTTAGTAGTTTTTTTAATGTAGATAGGTTATAAAAGTATTGTTTTAGACTGTGTATTGTAAATTTTTCATATTTTCTCAAAATTCATTTTATATATATTTTTAAGTAGCCCCAATGTTATTTTTTAATAACTTTGGGGCTACTTATTATTAAATCAGCTTAGTTAATCTTTACATAATTTATCTTAGCTTTACTAAAGGTTCTTTTATCTAAAACTTAATCTATTTGTCGTTCTTATTAAAATACATTATCAAATATTCTATTGTCTTTTTGTCTTCATCAGATAATTTATCATATCCTGATAATGTATATTCTAAAATTTTATTATTAGTTACTTTTAAATATTTACTAAATATTTGGTCTAAACTAATATTAAATAAATTGCATATTTTTATTAATATTTCATATGATGGTTTTGCTCTATCTTGTTCTATATCACTTATATACCTTACTGAAACTTCGATTTCTTCAGCAAGTCTTTCTTGAGTGTATCCATTGCTTTTTCTAATTTTTTGAATATTCTTTCCGATTTTTACTGTGCTTGGTTTTCTCATTTTTTACCACCTATTTTTTCCTTTTTGTATTATATTATCAAATTTTATTATTACTATAAATGATTTTATTTCGTTTATTGTTGTATTTTATTTCTATATTATATTTTTTATAATTCATAATTTTAATTTAAATCTTTTGTGTATTCAATTAGTAATTTATCTAATACTTTTCTTTGCTTTTCTATTTCTGATTTATCTTTATTTTCATGTATCATTTCTTTTAAAATTTCTATTTGTTTTTCAATTTGTTTTTTTAATTCTTCCATTTTCCTCACCTCTTCTTTAGTTTGATATTTTTTTAGCTATTTATACTTGTTTTTAGTTTATCTTTCCTTATTGGTTTAATATTAATATTAATTTTAATATTTTGCAATTACTGTTTAAGGTGAATTTTCTGCTTTTTTCTTTTATTATTATTATATTTTTTAACTTTTTCTTTTGTTTTTTAATTATTAGTCAATTTTTACTTTTTATTTTCTATATTTTATTTTCCAACTTATGCATAATATTCTCAAATACTAAAACCTTCATACAAATTATACACATGTTTATACCCAAGCCTATTTAATTTTTGTTTTGCTCTTTTACTCCTTTCTCCTGTTGAACAGTAAACTAAGATTGTCTCTTCTTTATTTGAAATTACTTTATTTACATTTTCAGTATTAATATCATATTCTGGCAGGCATATAGCTCCATCAATATGTCCTTCAGTATATTCTAAATTGCTCCTAACATCTAAAACTATTGCTCCATTTTTCATTTTTTGTTCAAATTCTTTAATATTAATATCATTATTGTCTGAGCTCCTTTTAAAATTTTTCTTAATTTTCTCTATAATATTTTTTATCATTTACAAAGCCTCCTATTTCTACTTTTATTATATTATTATTATATTTTTTTACATTTTTCTGTGTTATTAATTTTTTTATTTTTTGTTAAAATTTATCATTTTTTCTTAAAATTATGTAATCAATGTCGTTTTATGTATTCTTTTCTGTTTACAATTTTATGTTGTTATCATATGTGGAAACTGTGGATAACTTTGTGAATAACTGAATTTACTATATATTTTTTTAAAAATTATGCACAATGAGTTGTGGACTGTTTTACTTTTCTAATTATTTAAAATTGTTTTACTACTTTATGTGTACTTTGATATCATAAAAAAATATATCAAAATAATATAAAAACAGTATAAAAAAACAAGATCCTAAATCAAATATAATTTCATATTTAGGATCTTGTTCTTATAATTTAATACTAAAATTTAATTTAATCATAAAATTATAAAGTTATTTTCTTATTTCTTATTAATAACAATGAAATATATGGCTCCTATAATTTCAAGTATTGTAATAAAAGGTAGCCCAATTGTAAAATTCAATTTTTGAGTCTTATGTCTAAAAGCATACATTCCTGAAATAGTACCAATACCGCCACCTAAAGCAGTCACAATAAAAATAACCTTCTCTGGTATTCTCCATTTTCCCTTTTTAGCCTTTTGCTTATCTATAAACATTATAGCAAAACCAATTACATTAATTATAATCAAATAAATTACTATATTTTGAACTGAAAAAATATCTTCTAATCTAATTTTATTCTCTTCAAATATCATATTTTAATCCTTTCTTATTTTTTGGTTAACTATGACCTGGTCACAATTGACCACACAATTGACCACGCGATTGACCAAAATCTCACTTTAAACCTGTCCCAAATTAACCAAAAATGGTCACGAGGGACCTGTCCCAGATTGACCAAAATCTCACTGAACTAGCCAAATAGGCTTAGTTGGTTACTTTGGCTCATTCCGTCTAGACAGCCGAATTTTTTTAGTAGTTCTGTTACTGAGTCTCCTACTTTTGAGCGTATTTTTAGGTCGTCTATTGACATGAATTTTCCTTTCTTTCTTGCTTCTTGTATTCCAAGTGCTGCGACTGTTCCGAGTCCTGGTATGCTGTTTAGTGGTGGTCTTATTCCGATTTTCTTCTGGTATGAATTTGGTTGCACTTGATTTGTATAGGTCTATTGGTAGAAATTTTAGTCCTCTTTCATACATTTCTAGTACTAGTTCTAGTACTGGGTACATTGCTTTGTCTTTTTGTGTTGCGTTGTTTCCTAGTAAGTCTATTTCTTTCATTTTGTTTTTTACTTTTTCTTCTCCGAAGATCATTATTTCACTGTCAAATTCGTCTGATGCTCTTATTGAGAAGAATGCTGAGTAATAAGCTTCGGGTTTATGTACTTTAAACCATGCTATTCTGAATGCGTTTGTTACATATGCTGCTGCATGGGCTTTTGGGAACATGTATTTTATTTTTTCGCATGATTTTATATACCAGTCTGGTACGTTGTGTTCTTTCATGAGTTGTACATATTCTGCCCATTTTGCTGGGTCTTTTAGTGCTTTTCCTTTACGTACTAGTTCCATTATTTTAAATGCTGAGTTTGGTGGCAAACCTTGTTTTATTAGGTATATCATTATATCATCACGACAACATATTGCTTCTGTTAGAGTTACTGTTCCTTGCTCGATTAGGCTTTGTGCGTTTCCTAGCCATACGTCTGTTCCGTGTGACAAGCCTGATATTCTTATTAGTTCATCAAATGTTGTTGGTCTTGTGTCTACTAACATTCCTCTTACAAATTTTGTTCCGAATTCTGGTATTCCGGTAGCTTCCTACTTCTGATTTTATTTGTTCTGGTGTTACGCCTAATGCTTTTGTTGAGCTGAATATTGACATTGTTTCTTTGTCGTCTAGTGGTACTTTTGTTGGGTCTATTCCTGTTAGGTCTTGTAGCATTCTGATTACTGTTGGATCGTCGTGTCCTAGTATGTCTAGTTTTAATAGGTTTTGGTCTATTGAGTGGTAGTCAAAATGTGTTGTTATTATGTCTGATGTTGGGTCATCTGCTGGGTGTTGTACTGGACAAAATTCGTATATTTCTCTTCCTTTTGGTACTACTATTATTCCTCCTGGGTGCTGACCTGTTGTTCTTTTTATTCCTGTACATCCTTTGGCAAGTCTTTTTATTTCTGCTTGGTTTATTGGTATGTGTCTTTCTTCAAAGTAATTTTTTACATATCCATATGCTGTTTTGTCTGCTACTGTACCTATTGTTCCTGCTTTGAAGGTTGTTCCTTTTCCAAATATTACTTCTGTGTATTTGTGTGCTTTTGCTTGGTATTCACCTGAGAAGTTTAGGTCTATATCTGGCTCTTTGTCTCCATTAAATCCTAGGAATGTTTCAAATGGTATGTCCATGCCGTCTTTATCTAGTTTGTGTCCACATTTTGGGCAATTTTTGTCTGGAAGGTCAAATCCGTTTTTTACTCCATAGTCTGTAAAGTCTGAGTATTTACAGTTTGGGCATCTATAGTGGGCTGGAAGTGAGTTTACTTCTGTGATTCCTGTCATGTTTGCAACAAATGATGATCCAACTGAACCTCTTGAACCTACTATGTATCCGTCTTCATTTGATTTCCATACTAGTTTTTGTGCAATTATATACATAACTGAGAAGCCATTTTTTATTATTGAGTCTAGTTCTTTGTCTAACCTTGTTTGTACTATTTCTGGAAGTGGGTCTCCATAAAGTGAGTGTGCTTTATTGTATGCTATTTCTTTTATTGTTTTTTCACATCCTGGGATATGTGGTGGACATTTTTCTGGTGATATTGGGCTTATTTGCTCGCACATATCTGATATTTTATTTGTGTTTGTTACTACTACTTCATATGCTTTTTCTTTTCCTAGGTAACTAAATTCTTCTAGCATTTCTTCGGTTGTTCTTAGGTATAGTGGTGCTTGGTTGTCTGCATCATCATATTTTTGCCCCGCTTCTAGTATTCTTCTATATATTTCGTCTTGTGGATCCATAAAGTGAACATCACATGTTGCAACTACTGGCTTGTTTAACTTTTCTCCTAAAGCTACAATTTTTCTGTTTATGTCTCTTAGGTCTTCTTCATCTCTTACGACTCCATTTCTAATTAAGAATTGGTTGTTTCCTGTTGGTTGAATTTCTAGGTAATCGTAGTCTTGGGCTATTTCTTCTATTTCTTCGTCTGTTTTTCCAAGTTCTATTGCTTGGTATAGTTCACCTGCTTCGCATGCACTTCCGAAGTATTAGCCCTTCTGAATATTTTTTATATAGACTTTTTAGTATTCTTGGTTTTCTATAAAAATAGTGCAGGTGTGAAAGTGATACAAGTTTATATAGGTTTCTTAAGCCTATATAGTTTTTAGCCAAAATTATTGCATGATATGTTTTTAGCTTTTTATATTCTTCTTTTTTGGCTTCTTCGCTTGCAGCTAGCCTATCTATGTCTTCTATTAGTATTGCTCCTTTTTTCTTTAGCATATCAAGCATTACTTTAAATACTTTTACTGTTGTGTCTACATCATCTAATGCACGGTGTGCTACTTCTACTTTTATTCCTAAGTTTTCTGCAATTTTTCCTAGTTTGTATTTTTTATAGTCTGGAAATAGGTCTTTTGCTAGGCTCAAAGTGTCTAAATATGTATAGTTAAATTCATAACCTAAATTTTTTGCATTTTGTTTTAAAAACCCTACATCAAAATTTGCATTGTGTGCAACTATTATAGTTTCTTTTTCATCTCCTAGGAATTCTAATATTTTAGGAAAAATCTCTTTTATTGTTTCGCTCGTTTTTACCATATCATCTGTTATGTTTGTAACTTCTGTTACTCTTTCTGGTATATGTTTTTCTGGGTTTACAAATGTACTAAATTCATCTATTACTTCTCCATTTTTTACTTTCATTATTCCGTACTTCTGTTATTTTTTCGGTTATTGCTGAAAATCCTGTTGTTTCTAGGTCTAGTACGCAATATGTTGCATCTTCTATTTTTTGCCCTCTTCCATTGTATACAGATTTTGTGTTGTCTGGTGCTAAGTATGCTTCTACTCCATATATTACTTTTATTTTTGGGTTGTCTACTCCAAGGAGTTTGTGTGCTTCTGGGAAGCTTTGTACTACTCCATGGTCTGTTATTGCAATTGACTTCATCCCCCATTTTATTGCTCTATTTATAAGGTCTGTTGCTGATGTCATTGCATCCATTTGGCTCATTTGTGTGTGCATGTGTAGTTCTACTCTTTTTACTTCTGCTTCGTCTTTTCTTTCTTTTCTTTTTAATCCTTCTGATTCTATTATTGTATTTGTCATAACTGTTAGCTCATTTGAGAATGTGTCCATTTGTGCTGTTCCTGCAATTTTAATTCCTTTGGCTGATTTTAATCTTTTTATGACTTTTTTGCTATTGTCTTTAGTTAAAAATGCTTTACAAGTCATACTGCTTGTACCATCATATATGTCAAAGCTAAGTAAAATTTTTCCTGATTTTAATTCTTTTTCTTCTAGGTCTATTAGCTCTCCATCTATTGCAACTTTTCCAGATTCTACTCCTAGTTCTGAAATTTTAACGGCTTGCTCATTTATACTAGGTGTCATTCCAAATATTAATGGGGTATCTTCTTCTTCTGTTGGAAGAGGAGGCACATCTGTTTTTTCTAGTGAGATTATTGTATTTGCAATTACTGTTATGTCTCCTTGGAATGTGTCTAGACCTGCTTTTCCTGTTACTTTTATTGCTACTGCTGATTTTATTTTTTCTAGAATTTCTGTTCCTTCTTTTATATCTTTTGCAAATGATTTACAAGTTATTGTTCCTGTTCCATCATATAGGTCAAATATTAACATTCCGCTTTCCTGTTTTGGTTTCTCTTGATTCGGCTGTTAAAATTCTTCCTTCTAAAGTAATTCTTCCATCATTTGCTGTTATGTCTTTTATTTTTTCTTTTTTCTCTTTTGCTTTTGTAGGTTTTCCCATTATATAGTTTTGTTCTGCTTCTTGATGTTTTAAATTTTCTTCAGTTATTTCTTCTGGGATATAGCTTGGATTTTCTTCTACATATCCTTCTAAATTTTCTGGCATTTTGTAGTCTGGGTCGTTAAATTCTTGAATATTTTCCATTTTATTTTCTTGATTATTTGACATTTTGTTTTCTTGATTATTTGATAAACCTGTGCTGTTTGTATTTTTTGAATTTATATTAGAATATTCTTCTTCTCTTCTTGCGTGCATTATATTTTCTATTGCCTTTTCTTCTATATTTCTTACTTTTTCTTCATATTCTAGAATTTCTTTTTCTTCTATATCTTCTTCCAGTTCTACTTTATATTCTATTCCATATAGATTTTTTAGAACTCTTTCTAGCTCTTTATCTGTTTTTTTTGCCCTTAGAAAATCTGCACCTTTAATGTGCATTTTTACAAGTATTCTATTTTCGATTATTTTTATGTCACTTTTCATTAATAGTAAAGGCTTTGCAAGTGGGTATTTGTGTGCCATATAGCAAATTATGTTTCTCCACTCTGTTTCAATTGATTTCTTTTTGGTGTTTTTTTCATATTCTATTTTAAAATTTATGCTTGTAAATTTAAATCTTTCAATTAAAAATTTTTCAAAATACCATATTTCTTTTATTTCTATGTATTCCTTTGATTTTATGATTATTCCTAATTCACTTTTCTTTTTTACAAAATTTAGACCTTTTATTTCGGCATCTTTTATGTTTGATTTTGTTTCATAGTCACTGAATATATCTTTTATACATTTATTCTTTTGTTTTTCTTTTTGCGTTTTTACTTCTACTTCGTTTTGTGGCATTTTATTACTTCCTTTCGAAAAGCTTATAATTTTCTTTGCTATTTTATCATATTTTTATTTTTTGTTAAAGTATTTTTTTTAAGTTTCCCCATTTTTTAAAGGTCCTTCAAATGTTAAAAAAACAACTTGAAGGACCTAACTTTTACTCCAAAGCATCACTTATAATACGCTCCAAAGATAATTTCACTAAGCTTAATACATATTTTGCATAAGCCTTTTTTTCACTATCATTATGGCTATATTCTATCACATTTATCAAATATTTTATTTCATCAATTGATAAAAATTTTGTAGAACAGTGTATATCAATCAGTGATGTTTCAAAAGGTGATATAAATGGTATTGAAATATATTTTTCTACTTTGTACTTTTCAAAAATTAAGCTATTTTTATTCATCTCCTCTATAACTTCTGGAATTTTTGAATATCCTTTATGTTTTAGAATTTGTTTAAGTTGCTTTAATTTTTCTTTTTCACTCCTACATTCATATTCCATTTGTTCACTTTTCCGCTTTGTTTTTGACTTTGAAAGATTTTCATTCATCAAAATTACCTCCCAAATTTTATTTTTATTATTATATCACGTTTAATATAATTTTTAACTTATTTTTTAATATTTTTTTAAATTTTTGCAAATAATATTTATAGCAGTTTTATTTTTGCTGTATTAATTATGTTTTTTACAATAAATTGGTTTTTTATGGAGGTAAATTATGGATAATGAAAAATATGTTTTAAATGAAGTAGGAAAAGGCTTACAAATGGGAATGGATTCTATAACAAATATTACAGAAAAATTAGAAGATGAAGATTTTAAAGAAGTTTTGCTTACTCAATATAATGAATATGATGATTTATTAAATCGTGTTAATGATGAAATTACAAAATATCAAGACGTTCCTGAACAATTAAATCCTATGCAAAAAGCAATGGGTTGGATGGGTGTTGAAATGAATACTTTAATGGATAAGAGCAACTCAAAAATTGCCGAAATGATGCTTCAAGGTACTAATATGGGAATTACAGAAGGTGTAAAACTTTTAAATCACAATCCAGATATTAATAATGATATTAAAAATATTTTAACTGACTTTGTTGCTTTTCAAGAACATACAGTTGAAAAATTGAAGAAATATTTATAATTAGTGGATTTAAGGAGATATTTGCTATATATACTATATGCTCAATATATTTTATATATTTTACATTTTTTATTTTATATTTTTTATATATTATATATATTCTTTTTGAGTATTATTTTATATTCATTACAAACTTTTACTATTATAAATTTAGTTAATATCTCCTTTTTGATCACATAAATATAATATTTCTTCAAGTCTTTTATTGCTTTTGGTCAAATACAAATATCCTATTAAAGCTTCGAAAGCAGTTGAGTACATATATTCTTGTGTACTTGCATTTTTAGGTAGATGATGATTCCTAGTATTTCTAGCTCTTCTTACTATTTCTTTTTCCTCATCTGTTAAATCATCATAAATCTTTTCAAGTGTTTTTGCTTGTGCAGAAGCTTTTACCTTTTTTATTGCCTTTAAATGTAAATTATGTGGTTTTAAATTGGTTTCTTCTACTAGTTTTTCCCTAACATATAGCTCATATACGCAATCCCCTATGTATGCCCAGGTTAATGGATTCATAAGTTTTATTTCTTCAATTGTTTTTTTGTTTTCAATCATATTTATTACTTCCTTTATATTTAGAATAGGTTTTTGTCTCATTTTGGGACAGTCCCTAGCTGGGACATTTTTCATTTTTATTTCCTTTTGAATAGTTATCTCTGGGACATTTTTATGGGATTTTCTATTGTTATTTTTCCTATTTTTCCATTTTTGAATTCGTCTAATATTATTCTTGCTGTTTTTTCTTCGTCTATGTTTCCTCCTGAGATTATACAGCCTCTATTTTTTCCAATTTTTAGCATTATTTGGTAGATGTTTTCGTTTTCTGGGTTTTCTTTTTTTTTTTTTTTTTTTTCTATTTCTTCTTTGTTTAGTTTGTATCTTTGGCATATTAAGTCTTGGTAGTTTTCTAGCATATATTTTGTAAGATGATATGCTATTTCAACTTTGTCTAGTATCTCTTCTTTTATTGTTCCTGTGTATGCTAGATTTAATGCTGTTTCTTGGTTTACGAATTTTGGCCATAGTACTCCTGGGGTGTCTAGTAATTCTATTTTTTCATTTATTCTTATCCATTGTTTTTTTCTTGTTACTCCTGGTTTGTTTCCGACAGTTGCAGATGATTTTTTGGCTATTCTGTTTATTAGTGATGATTTTCCAACATTTGGTATTCCTAGAATTATTGCTTTTATTTTTCTTCCTATTCTTCCTTTTTGGGCATTTAGTTTTTGCTCTTCTTCCATTATTTTTTCTATTGCTTTTATTAGGTTTTCTATTCCTTTTCCTGAGTTTGCGTCTGTTAAGATTGCAAGTTTATTTTGCATTTTAAAATATTCTACCCATTTTTGGTTTTGTTTTTCGTCTGCTAGGTCACTTTTGTTTAATACTATTATGTGTTTTTTGTTTTTTATTAAGTTTTTGAAGTCTGGGTTTTGACTTGAGATTGGTATTCTTGCGTCTAGTAGTTCTATTACTACATCTATTAATTTTAGGTCTTCTATTATTTCTCTTTTGGTTTTTGCCATGTGGCCTGGGTACCAGTTTATATTTGTTTTTGATAAATTTTGTTCATCGTTCATTCTTTTTCTCTCTTTCTTGACTGTTTATGTATTTATGAACTTTAGGGACATTCCCTAAAGTTCATTATAATGTTCTATAATTATTTTTATCTGCTCTATCATCTAATTTCCTATCAAATTGTTCATTTTTATAAAACCAATCTGTTTTTTTGTCTACTGGGTGTTCTTTTCTTCCTCTATCTAATAATAAATCTACTAAAACTGCTAGAGGTAATATTATTCCTATTATTGAAAATAGCAGTTCTCCCATTTGTGCCATTGCTAAGGGTTCTCCATTTGCCATTTGTTCTATTTTTGCTGTTATGTCTCCTCCAAAATATATTGCATATAATCCTAAATATAGTAGTGCTCCTATTATTTTTCTTTTTACAACTAATATTGCACATAGTAAAAATGCAAATAAAAGAACTACTTCAAATGTCATATCTATTGGCTCTATCCCCATAAAGTCTTGTCCTAGTTGTGCCATTACTGTTATTACTATTCTTAAAATCCAAAATAAAATCATAAACATTACTAATAAATATGTAGAAAACTTTTTCATTTAAAATTCCCCTTTCAAAAATAAATTTGGGCAGATATAATCTGCCCTGCATATATTAGTTTACGAGCTTAGGCAAACTAATTTTGTATAAAATTTTATTAAATTTAGTCTACAAAATCAAAGTCGTCTTTGAATCTTTCTTTGAATATTTCAAATACTCTGTTTAGTGTATCTTCATCTTCAACACTTACATATGATTCTTCTTCTGAATCATCATCTGTGTCTTCAATTTTTAGTATTACTACTTCTCCTTCTTCTTCTTCTCCAGCATCTGTTACTGGTAGTAATACTACATATTCTTCATCATCTAGTTCTACTACGTCTAGGAATTCGAATTTTACTTCATTTCCTTCTTCATCATTTAAGATTACTATATTATCTAAATCTTCTCCTTCAAAATTTTCGTCCATAATTTTCTCCTTTCAAATTTTTTTATTTTATTTTTAATTTTAATGTCTTATTTTTATTTATTTTAACCTTTTTTTCTAATATTAATACTTCTTGCAAATTTATTTTTGATTATTTTTATTTAAATTTACATATGATTCTAATATATATACAGCAGATATTGTGTCTACTATATCTTTCTTTTTCTTTTTGTCTACATTTAATAAATTCATTGTTTTGTGTGCTTCTACAGTAGTTAGTCTTTCATCCATGGTTGCTATTTTTAGCTTGTTGTATTTGCATTTTAATTTATGCACAAATTGCTCTGTTTTTTCAGTTCTTTCTGATTTTGTTCCTTTTAGAGTATATGGCATTCCAACTACTATTGTATCTATTTCATATTTTGAGAGTATTTCATCAATTTTTTTTAATATTATTTTATCTGAATTATTTCTTTTTATAGTTTCTAGCCCTTGTACTGTTATATTTAATGCATCTGTTATTGCGAGCCCTACTCTTGCTTCTCCATAATCTATTCCAAGTATCCTCATTATTCTATCCCTATATAATTTTTTACCATTTTTTCTAATAATTCGTCTCTTTCGATTGTTCTTATTTTGTTTCTTGCATCATTATGACTTGTTATATATGTTGGGTCTCCTGATAAAATATACCCTACTATTTGGTTTATTGGGTTATAACCTTTTTCTGATAGAGCTTCATATACTTCTTTTAAAATTTCTTTTGTCTTTACATTTTCAGCTCTTTCTACCTCAAAATTCATAGTTTTATCAAAATTCATTTTGTTTCCTCCTTTGGAATTTTTAAATATTTGTTATATCACTTTCTTTATCTCCTGCATTATCTATGTATTCTTCTAGTTTTCTTAGTACTTCTTCTAGTCCTGTTCCTTTATAATATGTTGATAATGCAAAATTTAATTTTGGAGTTACTTTTTGGTTTTTGTCTATAATATTTCCATCTGAGTCTTGTAATGTGACTTCTGTTTTTTCTATTCCTTCTTTTAAGTCATTTAAAAAGTCTGCTACTCCTTCTGTATCTACTCCTGAAAATACTATTACAAATTTTGGTCCCATATATCTTACAAATATATATTCAGATGATATGTTTTGTTTTACATATTCACTTACTTTTGTTACTACTTGGTTTCCTAGTTCTCTTGAATATTTTTTATTAATTTCTTCTAAGTTTATTATTCTAAACATACATACTGTTGATGTAGTATATTGATCTATTGTTTTTCTTGCTTCTCCATATAAGTATTCTTCTGAATATAGACCAGAAAATAAGTCTTTTCTTACAATTGCCTCTAGTGTTTTTTGATGTACTACTGTTTTTAATACTGATACTATATTGTCTTTTATAACTTCTAATACTGTTGTGTCTACATTATCGAAGTCGTGTGGTGTTCCACTTTCTATTATCCAATATCCTATGTATACATTATCAATATATAGTGGGAAGAAAATTGCTGATTTTGCTCTTCCAAATTCCATTTTTTGGTATGGTAGTCTTTCCCTTTCATTATTGACTGTTACATATTTTGGGGTTGCAGTTGAGATGCTGTCTTTAAACATTTCGACATCTTGCAGTGCTTTTAATGAGTCCCAGTGTCTTTTATCTACATTTGATGCTACTATTTCATATTCTGCTCCATTGAATACTACTATTGTAGAGTATTTTATTTCGTATTTTTCTATTAATAAGTCATTTATTTTCTTTATTTTTTCATCTACTGATGTTGTTTCCCCTATTGTTGACATGAAGTCTTGTACTACTGATAAATTATTTATTTTTTGGTTTATGTTTTTAAATGTTTGTATTTTTTTATGGATTCTTAAATTATATATTATTAATCCTATTACAACTATGATTAATACTATAATTACTACTACTAGCAACTACTTTCCCCCCTATATTAATATTTTCTCATTTGATCTAATGTTTGGTTCATACTTGGAGTAAATCCTGTGGCTTTTTTTGCTGTTGGTGGTTTATATGTTGATTTTCCTGAAACTAATGGATATACCATATTGGCTAGTTCGTTTAAGCTCTGCATTACATGTTTTGGATATCCTTTTAATGATATTTCACATTCTATTAGTGCTGATAGGTATTTACTATATACTTCGTCATCAAATGGTATTGTTATATATTTAACTAGGTTTCTATCAAATAATTCTGTCATAAATGACATTGAAGGATCATTGTAAAATGCCATTCCACCTATTATTGCTTTTTCATTGACTCCTTTTACTTTTATTGTTTTGTTTAATACTATTTTTATTTTTCTTTCTTCTAGTATGTTTTTTGCTTTTAGTTCTCTTAAAAATGCTGTTAGTGGTTGTATTGTAAGTACATCTAGTGATTGTACTAAGTATATTTCTTGTGCTTGTTTGAAATAGTCTATTGGTGTGTTAAAATCACAATCTATTAGTAACAAAGAGTGTTTTTGAATTAGTGTTTGCAAGATTTCTCTTGAATTATTTATTGGGTCTTGGTCTGTTGGCATAGATGTGTATACACTTAAATTTTTTGTAGCTTGTATACCTTCTGCACTTCCATATACTAAATTTTCTAATGTTGTTGATGCTATATTTCTTAGTTCTTCTTCATTTTTTGTGTAGATATAATATGAATTCCTATTTTTTGTGGTATCTAAGATTGCTGTATCTATTCCTCTTGATGCTAAGATTTGTGCTATATTGTTTACTATAAATGATGTTCCATTTTTGCTTGTTCCAACAAAACATATTATTTTTTTGTCTTGAGTTATAAGACTTGCTATGTCTATATTTTCATTTACTTTTGGTTGTAATTCTGTTTTTTGTCTAGCTTGTGAATAGTTTTCACCATTATTTAGTGTTCCTGTATTTGATGTATTATATGTTCCATATCCTGACATTTGATTTTGTATATTATAGTTTGAATTTTGATTATTTGTTTGATTTGGTTCATTATAACTTGTCTTTAGGCTTTCATTTTTTTCTTGATAGCTATTTTTACTTTCATCTTCGTCATCATCAAAACCAGGTAAAATTGTAGCATTTTCTTCATCTTCTTCATCATCTTCTAAGCCTGGAAGAAGGTTTTCTTCTAAGTCATCATTATTATCTAGTCCAGGTAAAATTCCTTCATTTTGATTTTTGGTATTGTTTGTTTTTGAAAAGTTATTTGTATTTTCGTCTTCTTCAAAACCTGGAATTATTGTTTCTTCTTGTATTTTTGATGGGGTATTTTCTTCTTTTTCTATGGTATCAAATCCTGGCATTGTGATACTTTCTTCTTTTAGGTTGTCTATTTTTTTTGGTCTTCCTCTTCCTCTTTTTGGCTTATTTTCAGTATCTGTTTGCTCTGGATTTTTCTTAGGTCTTCCTCTTCCTCTTTTTACTGGTTTTATTGGTTCTGATGTTAAAACTTCTTCGTCGTCATTATTTGTTTGATTTTCTTCATTATCAGTTGTATTTTGGTTTAATATTTCTGGTTGTTCTGAAAGTTTTCCATTTATTTCTTGATTTTTATTTTTTATTTCATTTCCTTTTGATTGTGCTATTTGTATATTTTCTATATCTTCTTTTGATTGTGTATATTGCATATTTTCTAATTCTTCTTCTGGTTGTGTATTTGGCACGCTTTCTGCATCTTCTTTTTTTACTCTTGATAATTTTTTATTTCCTTGTATATTTACTGCTGAAGGTATTACTACTGGTTTTGATATTCCAACTTCTTTTATTTTTGGTTTTAGTAGTTTTTCTGTGTGACCTTCATTTGGGTTTGGTACTTTTTTTGCTTTTCTTAATGACTCTGATACTTTACTATTAAATGCCATTAATTTTTGGTATTTTTCTGATTTTTCTTCTAGTACTGCTCTTACATTTAGTGGTAAATATTTGCATATTATTTTAAGCTGTGTGTCATTGTATTGAGCAGCTATACTATCAAAACTTTGTACATATTTTTCTTCATCTTTTCCAAGCCTTTTGTAGTGTGCTAGGATATTTTGCATTTCTGTTTCACTTACTTCGTTTTGATCTTCTTTTTCATATCCTACATCTTCTGAGTCGATTTTATAGTATATTTTTGCTTCTTTTTTTGACCTTGGTTTTCTTATTAAATTACATACTTCTTCTACACTTCTGTCATTTCCTATTATGGCATTGTATATTCCTATACCAAATATTTTTGATAGCATTTGTTCTGATTTTGTTCTTCTGTCTGAACATATTAGTATTATTGGTATGTCGTCTCCTCTTGCATTTGATGCTTCATCACTTATGCTATCTAATTTTTCAAATAGGAATTTGTCTATTTGGTCATATTGTGTGTGTGTAAATGATTCCAAATCTTCACTTATTACTATTCTATCATATGATTTGTCTTTTTGTATTTCTTTTAAAATTGCATTAAAGTAATAAACATTTTTATATGAAATTATTTCTTTATATTCTCTTTGATATCTTTTTACTACTGATTCTGATATTTCTTCATTACTTACAGCAAATAAAACTTTCATTTGTTACCCCCTTCCAAATTTTACGAAAACTGCAAATGCTAGTGGTAAAACTTGGCATATTATTAATATTGTTACAAAGGTTACTATAAGTCCCATTCCTTTTTCTAATGTGTCTAGTTTTCTAATACCTATTACATATTGATGTATTGCTCCTATTGCGATTCCTAGGAAACAAAATGGAATACTGTATATTCTTACTAAGTTTAATATATATGCTACTAGTCCATATGCATCTGACCCATATTTTTCTTTGTAATCTTCAAGTGATTTTGCTTGATTGTCTTTTATTTCTATTATTTTGCTTTCTGTTTCGTCATCTATTACTTCGTTTGCAGCCTGTACATTATATTGTGCAAAAATACCTATTAGTACTATAAAGATAGTAAGTATTACTATGGCTTTTTTCATTGTATTTTTAGCCCCTTTCTATTTTTTTCTATTTCAAAATAACCTTTATAAATTCTTACCTTTATATAATACAATAACTTTTTGAAAATAGCAAGAAAATTTACGAAAATTTTACAAAAGTTATTTAAAAGATAGAGATTGCTGAGTTCGGGAAAAAAGGACCGTCCCTCAATCCCGAACTCAGCTCTACAATTTGTCATATAAATATTGCATATGTTTATATACTGCATTTGCCCAGTTTTTATCTGTTGCATAATATTTATTAACTCCAGAAAGTGTTGGGCTTGTATAATATTGTCCTGTTGCTTTTTCTCCTCCATAAATATCCGTTCCTTTTGGGTTTAAGTAGTATTTTACAAACACCCTTGCAAGTAAGTCTATACATTCTGAATAGTCTGTAAAATTATATGCACTATTATATGGGTTTGAGTCATATGCACCATATCCAAATAGATTATATTTTTCTTTTGCAATTTTTGATGTTCCCCATCCACTTTCATGGATTGCTACTGCTGCGACAAATAGGCCATTTATATTGTATTGTTTTTCTATGTAGTAAAAATATTCAGCATTATTTTCAAATATTTTATTTTTATCTTTTGAGTCTGTTAGTACTGTTTGGAATTGTTCAAGTGTTAGTCCACTTGGTTTGTTTAAGTTCATATCAAAACTTAATTTTGCAATTTTTCCTGTGCTTCCTTGTGAATTGTTTTGACTTATATTGTTTGTGCTTGAACTATTGTAATTTTCTATTATTTCTTCTTTATATCCTGGTTCTAAATATGTAGTACATTCTTGTTTTACCCATCCGCTTCTATTTCCTTTATATGATACTTGGTACCAGCTTCCTTGTATATCTGTTACTGTTAATTTTTCACCAGTTTCTATCGTTTCTGTTTTTTTAGATTCTTCATTTGGTTCTGACATTACTGCTAAAATATCTGATGTTACATATACTGTATCATCTTTTTTTACTGTTTTTGTACTTGTAGTTTTTCCTTCTCCTATAACTATTTCTTTATTTAGGGATGCTTTTGTTACTTTACTTGCTTCTATTGTTTCTGATATTAAATTTCCATCTTGATAAGTTCTTTTTAATGTTACTATTTGAGTTCCATTTCTTCCTTCTTTTGTTACATATGATACCCCTTTTGGAATATTGGGGTCTTGCTTATATGTTGTTATATATTCTAGAGTTTCTTCTTGGTTTATGACTTCTTCTTTATATCCTGGTTTTGAGTTTTCAGTTATTATTTTTTCTATATCTACTTTTTCTGCTTGGCTAATTTTGGTTTTTTCTGGTTCTACTATCGTTTCTTTTGCATAGGATTCATTTACTCCAAAATATAAGTTATAAAATGCAACCATATAGAATAAAATAATACTGCCAAAAAGAAAATATATTATGTTTTTTAATGTTATCCTTATTTTGAATTTATGTTTTTTATCTTTTGATTTCATAATATCACCCAATTACATTTTAAACTTTGCTTTATGTTTTGTCAATTTTAAAATATGGAAATTTTTTATATTTTGTATTATTTTATATTTTATTGTATTTTTTTGTATAAAAATCTAATATAAAATTTTTTTATGTAGAGTAATTTTTTTATTTTAATAAATTTTCTTTTTGCGAAAGTAATACTTTTCAAACTTACTTGATTTTAATCTTAAAATGTATTATTATAATGTCAAATTAGGAAAGGAAACTAAAGATGAGTACTGATTCTAAAAAAAATGAAAAAAGTCAAAAAAATGAAATAACTAAAAAATCTGAAAGATCTAAAAGATTTAAAAAATTTGAAAAATCAGATAAATCAAAAAAAATAAGTTTAAAGCTTGTAATTTTTACAATAATTCTTATTTTATTAATATTATTTTTAATATTTATAATTTATAAATTTTTAACTATTAAAAATACAACTAACTCTATGGCAAATGATTATATTAATTTTGTAAAAAATAATGAAAACCCTATATTTTCTATTGACAAAATTGTTTGTTTTAGTAGTGCTGACTCAAAGTTTAAGACAAGCAGTCAAACTAATTTTACAATTGAAAATCTTTATACTTATACAGATATTGCTATATTTTTAAACAATACTTCAAGTTCAAATGATTTTACTTTGGAAAATACATTAAAATCTTTACGAATTGAAAATATTAAATTTAATACTACCCCAAAATTGGGTACTTTGTCATTATATTATAAAGATTTAAATAAATTTGCAAATAGTGAGTTTCAAGATACAAATAAAATTGAAAGTAGTTTAGATTTTACAATTACATCTTTAGACAGTGCAGATTTATCTACTCCTGTTTTATATAATAATTGTGCAAATCCTATTTGTTTATCTTTAGTAAATCAAAATATTAAAACAGACTATACAATAACAGATACATCAATTCCTATAACTTATAGTGGCTTGCTACTTAATACTTGTCAGGTTTCTTTAGAAGATATAGCATGTAGTTTGTCTTTTGATATATATATTGAAAATAATAATGATGAAAAGTTTAAAACTACTATATATTTGGACATACCTTATACTGATGAAACATCTTCAATTTTAGATGGAAGTATAACTGTAAGCGAAGATACTGATTTTATTTTTTATAAGTATGATTATTAATTTTTTTTATTATTTTAATATTAATAATTTTGTTTTTATGAAAATATAAAATGGTTATAGTTAAAATATTTATTATTTTGTATTGGTAAAATGGTCCAATATGTAAAGTTAATTTTATATTTTACAATGATAAAATAGTAAAAATACATAAAGTTAAATTTATTATTTTTCAATGATAAAATAGTAAAAATATATAAAGTTAAATTTATTATTTTTCAATGATAAAATAGTAAAAATGCATAAAGTTTAATTTATATTTTGCAATGGCAAAAAGGAGGTATAAATGAAAAAAGATTTAAGTGTCGCAGAAATTTTAAAAACTAAATATCATAAATGTGAAGAAGTAACTAATTTAAAAGATATGTTATACCGAAGTTCTGAAATTTACAAAACAAGGACTGCTTTTAAACTAAAAAATGCAAATGATGAAATTTATAAATTAACATATGAAGAGTTTAAAAATGATGTAGTATCTCTTGGAACTTCACTAATTAGTCATGGGCTTTTAGGAAAAAGAATTGCTGTAATTGGAAAAAATTCATACAGTTGGGCAGTTTCTTATTTAGCTGCAACAATTGTACGGAATTGTTGTTCCAATTGATAAAGAACTTCATTCTGAAGATGTTATAAATTTTATTAATATTTCAGAAAGTGATTGTGTTCTTGGCGATGATAAAAATTTTGAGCAAATTTTTCAAAACAAAAATCTTTTAAATAACTCAAATATTTTATTTGTAAGTTTTGATAATAATATTTCTGAAAAGAAAGATTATTTTAAAAATATTGTAAATTTTGCTGATTTTAAAAAAGAAGGAGCAGAATTACATGCCAGTAGCGATGATTCTTTTGATAAAATAAAGGTTGATCCAGATGAAATGCGAATATTACTATTTACCTCTGGAACTACAGGCAATGCGAAAGGTGTTTGCTTATCACATAGAAATATTTGCTCTAATATATTGTCTACTTATGGTATAGTAAAGGTTAAAAGAAGTGATTTATTCTTCTCTATTTTGCCTCTTCACCATACTTATGAATGTACTTTAGGATTTTTACTTCCTATATATAGTGGTGCAAGTATTGCTTATTGTGAGGGCCTTAGATATATTTTGAAAAATATTAATGAATATCATCCTTCTGTTATTTTATGTGTTCCTTTGCTTTTAGAAAATGTTCATAAAAATATTTTTAAAAGTATTGCTAAATCATTGCCTGAAAAATATTTGAAAAATTCAAGTAAGACAAGCTCTGATGGCATTGAGGATAATCATATTGATGTTTCAAAATTACCTTTTTTAGTTAGAAGTGTTGTTATATCAAAAGTTAAAAATAGCCTTGGTGGAAGATTGAGGGTTTTTATTGTAGGAGCTGCTAACATGAACCCTAATATAATTAAAGATTTTGATAAATTACATCTAAATGTTTTGCAAGGTTATGGTCTTACTGAATGTTCTCCTTTAGTTGTTGGTAATACTGACTTTTTCAAAAAGGATGATAGTGCAGGACTTCCTATTCCTAATGTTGATGTTAAAATAGATAATCCAAATGATTCTGGAGTTGGGGAAATTTTGGTTAAGGGACCTAATGTTATGCTTGGATATTATAATATGCCAGATGAGACTGCAAAAGTTATGGAAAATGGTTGGTTCCATACAGGTGACTTAGGGTCAATAGATAATAATGGGTATTTATATATTACCGGTAGATGTAAAAGTGTTATTGTAACTAAGAATGGAAAAAATATTTATCCTGAAGAGGTTGAATATTATTTAAATGATAGTCCTTTAATTTCTGAAGCTTTAGTTTTGGGTATTCAAAAGGAAAATGATGATGAAATTTATGTTAATGCTCAAATTTTTCCAAATATTGAAGCAATCTCTGAATATTTGAAAGAGAGTGTTCCGACGAAAGATGAAATAAAGAAAATTATTTCTGATGTTGTTGCAAGTGTAAATAGTAAATTGCCTAATTATAAGCATATTAAAAATTTTATAATACGTGATAAAGAGTTTGAAAAAACTACAACTCAAAAGATTAAAAGATATGGAAATAATATGAAAATTTAAATTTTAAAAAGAACTTTAAGGTTGTTGTTCCTAAAAGTTCTTGTTTGAACTTTTAGGTTTTTCCTTAAAGTTCTTGTTTTTGAACTTTGCAACTTTTCCTTAAAGTTCTTGTTTGAACTTTGCAGTTTTTCTTAAAGTTCTTGTTTGCTATGTTTTAAGGAGTTTTGTTTAAATTAGCAGCATCCTCCTCTATTTCCACCACAGCAGCAGCATATTAATAGTATAAGGATTATTATCCAGCAGCAGTCATCACCAAATCCGAATCCTCCACATCCTCTGTTTTCTGGCATAGTCTAGACCTCCTTTCGAAAACTTTTTTTGTTTCCTTTGTTGTTCCTTTGTATAATATATGATATGGCTGATTCGGTTTTTTGGTTACTATTTTTTTGTATTTTGTTTTTGATTTTTTGGTTTTAATTTTTGTTTTGATTTTTTAGTTTAACTTTTTTTGTTTGATTTCTTTATTTGATTTTTTGGTTTAATTTTTGTTTTGATTTTTTGTTTTAATTTTTTGTTTTAATTTTTTGGTTTAATTTTTTGGTTTGATTTTTTTGTTTGATTTTGGGATTTTAATTTTGGTATTATCATATGTATTTTTTATTTAATTTTTTTTAATATATTTTCCAAGTTGCTATTTTTCTCAAATTGCTTTTGGGCATATGAACATATTGGTATTATTTTTTTATTTTCGTTTTGTGCTTTTTTTATAAATTCATCGAATAGTTTTTTTGCACATCCCATTCCTCTGTATTTTTCGCTAACTACTATTGATTGTATAATATAGTCTTTGTCTTGATCTTGTGCATATTTTAAATATCCTACTTCTTCATTTTCTTGCATTAGTAAAAGTATATTTTCTTTTTGTTTTATTTTCAATTCCATTTTTTTCCTCCTTATATAAAAATGCAGTGTGAGCTTTATATAACCCCACACCACACTGATTGACATTTAGCCTGAAATAGAATCTTCTGCCTTGGTTGTTTCTTCAAATACCGTGTCATTTTTGGTTTTAAGCTGTTCTTCCTTGTCTTCGTTTTTCTTATCAGCTTTGGAACTCTTTCCATCAGATTTAGAAACCCTAAAAAGTAAGTTAAACAAAAAAGCAAATGCTAAAGCTTGTAAAAAGTTGATCTGAACTAACTCAACATTTAACAGCTGTGGAATAATGTTATTCCAGGAATACATTGTAACACAAACTGTAATAATAATTGTAATCAGCTTATCAATTATGGTAATAAATATTGAAACAGCCTTTACCATTTTTTCTTTTTTGCTTTTCTTAAAGATCTTTCTTTTAAGTTTTTTATATTCTGCTTTTGCACTGTAAATGTAATTCTTTCTAAGACAATCAATTGTAAAAACAAGTATAAAAGCCTGGAATAGTGTTACCTTTGAAAATCCGAACATCGTAGTCATAGCTATATTCCAGCATACACTTGCAATCACTCCTGTTATTAATGCTTTAATGAGTAGCATAATGATTGTAAAAGCAATACCTAAGAGTAAACTAGGAATAAAGACTATTCCAAGACTTATTCCAAGAATTATTCCATCTTTTACCTTCCGCCAACCAGTTCTAAATTTCTCACTCATAAAGATACCTCCTCGTTGATTTTTTCCATACAGTTCGTGATGAAATTTATTATATAATAAATGGCTAAAAGCCATAGTTTAAAATATTTTATCATATTTTTTCTTTTTTGACAATATTAGCAAGTATAATTAACATAAAGAAAAATCAGCTAATATAATAGCTAATATTTTAAGTGCATAAAAATATCCTATAACTAATGCTAGTTAGTTATAGGAAACACTTTTTTATATACAAACAACTCATTTATATATAGCTCTTTATAATTTTGGCTTGAACGAGAATTGAACTTGTGTCTTTAAACTGATTTTACTCTGTCTAACAGATGTCAAACAACTTTCTAAAATTCTAAAAGTATTGATATTTGGTGGCTTCAAGTGGAATCGAACCACTGACACGAGGATTTTCAGTCCTCTGCTCTACCAACTGAGCTATGAAGCCATATTCAATTTTAGATAAATTTCTATATAATAAAAAAATGGCGACCTGGAACGGGCTCGAACCGTCGACCTCTAGCGTGACAGGCTAGCGTTCTAACCAACTGAAC
>CALXCJ010000014.1 GCA_944386775.1 uncultured Clostridia bacterium | reverse complement strand
GACAAACTAAACAACAAATTAGAAGCTTTAGTAAAATCAAAAATATTAACTAGATATTACTTCACATCTGATGAAGGAAAAGGAATATATAGAATATATTGTCTAGAAAAAATGGGAAAATACTTACTAAACTCAAAAGAAGTAGAATGCAAATGGCAACCATCAGACAACACAAAACCAGTTCCAATGATAAAAAAGAGACTAGCAGGTAACCAAGTAATAATAGCATATTTAAGAAAAGTAAAAGCATTTGACAGCTATATTGTAAAACCAAGCATAACAGCAAAAGTTTCAGGAAAACTATTCAAAGCATCAGGTGGAGCAATAAAACTAACAAAAAACAATAAATCTATACAATTCTTATTCGAAGTAATAAGAAGAGAACCTGACTGGCAAAAGAAATTCGTAGACAAAGCAAAATTGTACAAAGACTTCTACGAAAACTTTGTGCCAGGAGACTCTGGATTTTCTAGTCTGCCACAACTAATATTTGTATGTGAAGATGAAAAACACATGGCAGAAACATTTAAAGAAATTGTAAAAAATCAAATAGAAATACCACATATAAAACTATATTTCACAACTGATTTAAGACAAAATAAAGAAACATTAGAAGATACTTTAGTAGAATTTAAATTAGTTGATGGAAAATATAAAATGGAAAATGTTGAACTTAAATTGTTAGGAATGTAGTTTTATAGTATAAAAATAGTTAATGTAAATAAGTCACATTAACTATTTTTTTGAAAACTATAGCCTATTTATACCCATAATCTTATAAGCATTACTAATTTCTTCATTTGAAGGTTTCTTAACATTTGCCAATTCATAATTCAAGCCTAATTTTTCCCACTTAAATTTCCCCATACTATGATATGGAAGAAATTCAAATTTTTTAACAGTTTTTAAAGAAAGAACAAAATATTTTAACTTCAATAAATCATTTTCATCATCAGTAAACCCCGGAATATACACTTGCCTAATCCACATACTAATTCCAGAATCACTTAAGAATTTCGCAAAATTTAGCTCTAATTTATTTGAAAGACCCACAAGCTTTTTACATTTTTCAGGGTCAATATGTTTTATATCCAATAAAACTAAATCCGTGTATTTCATAAGTTCTTTTATATCATCTGTTATAGCAACCATTCCAGCAGTATCTATACAAGTATGAATATCATGCTTTTTTAGACGTTTAAAAAATTCAATTAAAAATTTAACTTGAAGCAAAGGCTCGCCACCAGTAACAGTTACTCCACCTCTAGGAGAGATATAATTTTTATACTTTAATACTTTAGCTTCAATTTCATCTAAAGAAACATAGTTACCACCAGATATATCCCAAGTATCACGATTATGGCAATATTTACATTTCAAATTACAGCCTTGAAGAAAAAGAACAAATCTAATTCCAGGGCCATCAACAGTTCCAAAAGATTCATAAGAATGAACTTTGGCAAAATATTTTAAATCTTTATCAGTGTTTTCTGTGTTTTCTTTATCATTGTTTTGCATATTTAATACCTCTTTCATAATAAGTATAAGTTTTGAATTTCAAAATAAGTTTAAGTTTAATTTTCAAAATAAAAGCTTTTGATTTAAAAGAGAAAATTTAAAAGATAAATCTATAAAAATCAAAAGCTTTTGTAAACCTAAAATCAAGAAAGTTAAATTCTTTCATGAATTGTTCTATTAATAACATCTAATTGTTGTTCACGAGTTAGTTTAGTAAAGTTAACAGCATAGCCTGAAACTCTAATTGTAAGTTGAGGGTATTTTTCAGGATGATCCATAGCGTCTATCAATAAGCTTCTATCAAATACATTAACATTTATATGGTGACCTGTTTGTTTAAAATATCCATCTAACATATTTACTAAATTTGTAATTCGTTCATCTTCACTTTTTCCAAGAGTACCTGGTGTAATAGAAAATGTATAACTAATTCCATCTTCAGCTTGTTCAAAAGGTAATTTTGCAATTGAATTCATAACTGCAAGTGCACCATTAGTATCTCTTCCGTGTAATGGGTTTGCACCTGGTCCAAATGGAGCACCTGCTCTTCTACCATCAGGAGTATTTCCTGTTGCTTTACCATATACAACATTAGAAGTAATTGTAAGTATTGATAATGTATGTTTTGAATTTCTATAAGTATGATGTTTTTGAAGTTTATGCATAAAAGTTCTAACTACAGAAACTGCAATCTCATCTACTCTATCATCATCATTACCAAACTTTGGAAAATCTCCTTCAACTTCATAATCTACTGCCATACCTGTTTCATCACGAATAACTTTAACTTTAGCATATTTTATAGCAGATAAAGAATCAGCAACTACTGAAAGACCAGCAATTCCACAAGCCATTGTTCTAATAATATCTTTATCGTGAAGTGCCATTTCAATAGCTTCATAAGAATATTTATCATGCATATAATGTATAGCATTTAAAGCTTTAATATATATTTTTGCAACATAATCCATCATTTGATCAAATTTTTCTATAACTTCATCATAATTTAAATAATCAGAAGTAATTGGTTCAAATTTTGGTGTAACTTGTTTTCCTGTTTTTTCATCTCTACCACCATTAATTGCATAAAGAAGTGTTTTAGCAAGGTTTGCTCTAGCACCGAAAAATTGCATTTGTTTTCCAATTTTCATAGGAGATACACAGCAAGCAATACCATAATCGTCCCCTAAAGTAATTCTCATTAAATCATCATTTTCATATTGAATAGATGATGTTTTTATAGAAAGTTTAGTTGTATACTTTTTAAATCCATCAGGTAAACGATTAGACCAAAGAACTGTCATATTTGGTTCAGGAGCAGGTCCTAGGTTTTCTAAAGAATGTAATAATCTGAAAGAATTTTTAGTAACTAAAGTTCTTCCATCAATTCCCATACCTCCAATACTTTCTGTTACCCAAACAGGGTCTCCACTAAATAATTCATTATATTCAGGTGTTCTTAAAAATCTAACTAATCTCAATTTCATTATAAAATGATCCATAATCTCTTGAGCTTCTTGTTCTGTTAAAATACCAGAATTTATATCTTTTTCAAAATATATATCAAGGAAAGTAGAAGTTCTACCCAAACTCATAGCAGCTCCATTTTGATCTTTAATAGCACCTAAATATCCAAAATATAACCATTGAACAGCTTCTTTAGCATTTTTTGCAGGTTCTGAAATATCAAAACCATATTTAGATGCCATAACTTTTAACTCACCTAAAGCATCTATTTGTTCCTTAATTTCTTCTCTTTCTCTTATAACATCTTCTGTTAAATCATCAACATCTAAAGTATCTAAATCAACCTTTTTAGCATC
Organism: uncultured Clostridia bacterium; assembly: GCA_944386775.1. Lineage (GTDB taxonomy): Bacteria > Bacillota > Clostridia > TANB77 > CAG-508 > CAG-269. The sequence goes on along the minus strand of CALXCJ010000014.1, from coordinate 30,195 downwards.
AATTAATGCATCTACACCATATAATGCAACTCTTCTATAATCTCCAATTATTCTACCACGACCATATCCATCTGGAAGACCTGTAAGCAAATGATTAGAACGAGCAGCCCTAATATCTGGAGTATACACACTAAAAACACCATCATTATGAGTTTTTCTATATTTATGGAAAATCTCATCAACCTCAGGGTCAACCTTTCTTCCATAAGCCTCGCAAGATTGCTCAACAATTCTAATACCACCAAAAGGCATAATAGCTCTTTTTAAAGGCTTGTCTGTTTGAAGACCAACAATATCTTCCAAATCTTTATCAATATACCCTGCATCATGAGCTGAAACAGTAGAAATTGTCTTTGTGTCTATATCTAAAACACCACCAGGTGCATCATGCTCCCTCTTATATAATTCTAAAACTTCATCCCACAATTTTTTTGTCTTTTCAGTAGGACCAGTTAAAAAACTTTCATCTCCTGTATATGGAGTATAATTTCTTTGTATAAAATCTCTTACATTTATCTCTTGAGTCCAATCACCTTTTTCAAAACCTTCCCATTGTTTAAAATTCATAATTCAAACCTCCTTACTTTATAAATAAATGATTTTTCAATTAATATCTTCATTTATTTTGTATTAATTAAATTAATAACATTTTTAATAGTATTTACAATTTTACCATATATTATAATAACATATATAAAAAATATTGGCAAGAGAAAAATTGGGAAAAAGCGGGAAAGAGAGACGTAAAAAAAATTAGAGATTTCCCTTAAACTTCGGTAAATCTCTAATTTTTTTACTCTCAGTTAATTTTAATAAATAGGCATAAAGAAGAAAATGAGTAAATAACAGCAACATCACTTAATGTATGCTTTACATTTCTAACTACAACTTAGATTATTTTTTAATTATATTTTTTGAATATATGCCTTATCATTTATTACCACAACTGTATATTTATTTAAGTTCTTTAATGTTCTCATTTCTTCTACAACGCTATATTTTTCTATTTGTTTTTTTGCTTCTTCTTGTTTTTCAGATAATTTATTTTCTTCTGTTTTCTTTAAATATTTAAATTCTATCATTATTGAATAATAGCCTTTTGTACTATCTTTTGGTAATAATACTATGTCTGGATATTCCCTTCCTACTTCCATTTCTGATTTTACATTATATATTTTTAAATTCATCATTATACAATAAAATATTAGTTTTACATACTTTTCATCAAATCTTTGATAATCTCTGTTTGATAAATTGCTTAAATATTTTTGTAACAAACTTGTTGCTTTATCTATTTTTCCTTCTAATGCTATTTCTATTCCTATTTGAGAATAATAACTACTATCTATATTTAAATTTTCTTCTTCATCTAATATTTTAAGGAAATAGTCAGAGTATATTTCTTTCATAACTTTATTTGGTATATTTAATTTTGGATAGCCTACAATTTCATCTTCTATTGTTAAATATCCTAAATAATAAAGCATTGATACCATTTCTTTTTCTCCAAAAGCTATTTCTGGATTGAACTTTTGTGTTATTTCTGTTATTATGCCTTCTCCTGATATTGTTTTTTCTATTATATCTAGTCTATTTTCTCCTCTACAAAGTCTTAGCATGCTTCCTATTTTGCTATAATCAGTCGCTATATTTATATCTACTAATTCTTCTGGTATTCTACCTAATCTTATATAATCCTTTAAGAAATATAAACACATATTTGAGTTATATATTCTTTCATTTGCATTTAATGAAAATTTATATCCATCATAGTTTTCTTTCATTATTGGAAGTAATTTTTTTTGTTCTTCTTCAGGTATTTCTTGTTCTTTCATTAATAGATTTAATTCTTCTTCTGTAAATCCCATCATTTCATTAAATTGTTCATCTCTTGTTATATCTGAACCTATATTAAATCCTGATGTCATACTATCTAGAGTAATTGGTGCGACTCCTGTTATAAATATTCTATCTACTACACTTTCAGTTCCTTCTTTTAGTACTTCGTACCATTTTCTTACTTTACTATTTTTAGAAACTAAACTTTTAAAATTATCTGTATTGAATCCTAATAATTCATTAGCAAAATGATCATATTCGTCTATAATGATATATAGTTTTTCTCCTTGTTTCTGATTTTTAAAAGCTATTATTAAATTGTTTAGTAATCCTTCGGCTGTCATTTCTGGATTTATATAAAAATTTAATTCATAATTTTTTACAAAATCTGATATTGATGCTGTTACTTTTTCTTTAAATCCCTGTATTGTTGTTTCAGAATTTGAGGTATCTACTCCTGAAAAGTTAAATCTTAATATGTAATAACTATTTTTTAGTTTTGTAGGATTTTTTCCTATATATGTTTCTCCAAATAATTTTTCAAATTTATTTGCTTTTTTTACATCATAATAGTCCTCTAAAACACTAGTAAACAATGTTTTACCAAACTTTCTGGGTCTTAGAAACATTATATATGGTTCTGCTAGATTTTCTAATTTTTCTATATATTTTGTTTTATCTACATAGTAATAATTATTCTCAACTATTCTTTCATAATCACTTATACCATAAGGAAGTTTTTTCATAAATTTATTTAGGCACTTAGAAATCCACTACTTTTAAATGTGGAAGAAAGTGCCATTCCTCCTTTCTAATTATGTTTTCTAGTCATCTATATCAGCTTCCACTATAGCTTTTACAATATTATATATAAGTTTCTGCTTTTTTGGAGAAACTCTTTTAAGTAAAAGGGCAAATTCTTGGTCAAGATAATCATCAGAATTACTAGATGCACCATTTAACACATAACCCTCTGAAATATCTAATAAACCACAAATTTGATTTAATCTTTTTAAATTAATATGAGAATTTCCACGTTCTACTCTACTTAAAAAAGCTACTGAAATATCTATTTGATCTGCAAGTTCTTCTTGAGTCATATTTTTTGCGATTCTAGCTTGTTTTATTCTAGAACCTATTACTCCATAATCTAAAGCCATTTTTATCACCTTCCTATTTTTTACTACAATATATCATTTTACTTATATGTTTTGAAGTAACTTATTATTTAAAATACACTTATTAGTTAAAAAAGTCAAGCTACAAGTAAAACAAAAAAATGTTAATGTAGGCAAATTAGGAAATGTCAACCAACAAAAAAACAAGTAAATTTAAGAAAATAAGAGAAATAATAAGAAATATACATAAAATTGATAAAAAATAAAATAATTTCCTTGGAAAAGGACAGAAAAAAAGTATAAATATGTATACATAATTTGAAATTGCATAGAATATATAGTATAATAATATTTAGTCGCGCTCAAAAAACAAGCAAAAGGAGAGTGAAGTATATTTTAAAGAAAAAACTAAAATTCTATACAAAAGAGATTTTAAAGTTTTTTAACATTACAATAATTGCATTTGGTTTTATAGTCGCGATTATTTTTATAAAATACAAACCAGTTTATGCAGTAAGTATTTCTGGAGAAGAAGTAGGTTATATTCAAAATGAACAAGAATTTAATAAACTAGTAGAAGAAAATATAATAAATTATGATAGTAAAAACGTAGACCAAGTAGAATTAGAAGCAAATCCAGAATATGAATTAAAATTAGTAAATAAATCAGAAGAAACAAACGAAAGTACAGTATTAATTGCACTTCAAAAAGAATTAAAAATTACTTATAAATATTATGATATTTTATTAGACGGAGAAAAAATAGACTCAGTAGATACAAAAGAAGATGCAGAGCAAATAGTAAATTCTATGAAAGAAGAAAACGAAGAGCTAAATTTTGAAATTGCTGAGCAAACAACAGATGATATTTTTGAAGTAGAAACAAACACACTAGAAGTTGCAAAAGAAAATATTGCAAATAAACTAGTAGAAAAGAAAGAAATAGAAGAAAAAGAAAAAGGAATAGCAGATGTAAATGGTATAAAAATTGCAAACTTACCAGTTACAGGAACTATAACATCAAGATATGCATCAGTTAGTAGATTAAGAGTATCTACACATACAGGGTTAGATATTGCAGCAGCAAAAGGAACACCTATAAAAGTAGTATCAGATGGAGTAGTTACATTTGCAGGTTGGTCAGGCTCATATGGATATATTGTTAAAGTAGACCACGGAAATAATGTTGAAACTTGGTATGCACATACAAGTAAAATGCTTGTTTCAAAAGGCCAAGAAGTAACAGCAGGCGAGAAAATAGCGTTAGTTGGATCTACAGGAAATTCTACAGGACCACATTTGCATTTTGAGATAAGAATTGATGGAGAAACTGTGAATCCACAAAATTATATATATAAATAGAAAATGTTTACAAAAAATAAAATGTAAAGTAAAAAATCCAACTTCAATAAAAGTTGGATTTTTTGCATGAACTTAATTTTTTTCTAAAGTTCAATAAACCAAAAAAGTTTAATTACAAAGGTAAATTGTGAAGAACTTCTTTAAAAACATCATCTTTTGAAAGTCCTGTAGTATCTAAATGAAAAACAGGAACAGGAATAGTTTTAATAAATTCATCAAGAAGAGAATTAAAATTTTTCAAAAAGTCCAAAGTAACAATTCGACCTTCACCACCACGACGATTAATAGCTTCATCTGGTTTAGTAGATAAATATACTACTAAATCAGGATTTTTGATACCAATATTTTGAAAAAACTTATTAGCAAGTTGCGCTACTTCAGTAGATAATTGTGAAATAGAACTGTAATAATAATTCCAAAAAAGTGTATCAAAAAGTCCACGATCAATTAAAAGAACTTCAGAATCAGTTGAGAACTGATACTCTAAAATATTTTTTGCAGTATTAAGTCTCATCCAAAAATGAGCCGCTATACTACCTTTTGGAAAATAAGACGGAACAATTTCAGCGGCTTCTTGCATAATAGAAATTGTATATTTTTTGGATAATTCTTTTTGCAACCGATGAATTGTTGTAGTTTTTCCAGCTTCTGGAGTTCCCAAAAACTCAATCATCATATTTTTAGAATTCTGTATAGTCATACAAAAACCCCCTTTTAAAATTAACAAGTTTAATAAATAGTATCATTACTTACACAGAATGTAAATAGATTTTAAAAAAATATTATTGAAAAATAATATATGTTGTAATATAATTAAAAAAATAAATAGGAGGAACATCATGAATAGAAAAAAAGATAAAATAGAATATGCAATATACTATGCAACCAAAGCACATAAAAATCAAAAAAGAAAAACAGAAGATATTAATATGATATTTCATCCATTCACAGTTGGAATGATTCTACAAAGAAATGGATGTGATGAAGATGTTGTAGCAGCAGGAATTTTGCATGATGTAGTAGAAGATACACCATATGAATTTGAAGATATCGAAAAAGAATTTGGCAAAAAAGTTAGAGATTATGTATATGATGCATCTGAACCAGACAAGTCTCTAGAATGGGAAGATAGAAAAAAACACACCATAGAACAAATAAAAAATGCACCATTAGGTTCAAAATTAATTGTTGCATGTGATAAAATTAGTAATCTAGAAGATTTAGAAGATTGTATAGAGTTATATGGAGAGGAAAAAGCTTGGGGATCTTTAAAAAGAAACAAAGATAAACAAAGATGGTATTATACAAGTGTATATGAAAGTTGTATAAATGGTGTAGATGAAAATCTTCCTATTTTTAAAAGATATAAAAAAGTGCTTAAAAATCTTTTTAATTATTAAAGTACGGTTATATAAAATAAAATAGGGTAAAATAAAAACAAAGGAGGAATATTATGGAAGAGCAAAATGAGGAAAAAGTAAAAAGTATGATTGATGATTTAGTCAAAAGAGCCAAAATTGCATCTCAAAAATACTTAGAGCTTGACCAAACCCAAATAGACAAAATAGTAAAAGCAATGGCAATGGCAGGCTTAGAACACCACATGGAACTTGCAAAAATGGCAGTAGAAGAAACAAAAAGAGGAATATACGAAGACAAAATAACAAAGAACATGTTCGCAACAGAATATATATATCATAGTATAAAATACGAAAAAACAGTAGGAATAATAAATGAAAACGAAGAAGAAGGTTATGTAGAAATAGCAGAACCAGTAGGAATAATTGCAGGAGTAACACCAGTTACAAACCCAACATCAACAACCATGTTCAAATCAATAATATCTGCAAAAACAAGAAATGTAATAATATTTGGATTCCATCCATCAGCACAAAAATGTAGCACTACAGCTGCTAAAATTCTAAGAGACGCAGCAATAAAAGCAGGAGCACCAGAAGATTGTATATTATGGATAGAAGAACCATCAATCCAAGCAACAAGAGCATTAATGAATCATCCAGATGTAAATTTAATTTTAGCAACAGGTGGAACAGGCATGGTAAAATCAGCATATTCTTGTGGAAAACCAGCCTTAGGGGTGGGACCTCGGGAATGTACCTTGCTATATAGAAAAAAGTGCAAAACTAAAAACATCAGTAAACGATTTAGTACTATCAAAATCATTTGATAATGGAATGATATGTGCATCAGAACAAGCAGTATTAGTAGATAGGGACATATACCAAGAATTCGAAAAACTTATGAAAGAAGCAGGATGCTATTTTGTAAATGAAGAAGAAAAAGAAAAATTAAAATTTAGCATGTTTGACTATACAGAAGAAAATGGATACAAACTAAAATCACACGTTCCAGGACAATCACCATATAAAATAGCAAAAGATGCAGGATTTACAGTCCCAGAAGATACAAAAGTACTTGTAGTATATGAAGAAGGAATAGGAAGAGATTTTCCATTTTCAAAAGAAAAGCTAAGCCCAGTACTAACATATTACATTGTAGAAAATGAAACTGAAGGAATAGAAAAATCAGAAAAATTGATTGAATTTGGAGGAATGGGGCACTCTGCAGTAATCCATTCAGAAAACAGAGAAACAATACTAAAATTTTCTGAAATAATGAAAGCTGGAAGAATAATAGTAAACTCTCCATCAACTCATGGGGCAATAGGTGACATATACAATACAAATATGCCATCACTAACACTCCGGATGTGGCTCATTTGGAGGAAACTCAACAACAGCAAATGTATCATCAGTAAACTTAATAAATATAAAAAGAGTTGCAAAAAGGAGGGTTAATATGCAATGGTTTAAAGTTCCAGAAAAAATATATTTTGAAGCAGGATCAATAGAATATCTAGAAAAAATGCCAAACATTCATAGGGCATTTATAGTAACAGATGAAGGAATGGTAAAATTAGGATATGTAGATAAAATTTTATATCATTTAAGAAAAAGGCAAGAATATGTACATTCAGAAATTTTTAGCAATGTAGAATCAGACCCATCATTTGACACAATAAAAAAAGGTGTAGAAGCTATGAAAGGTTTCAATCCAGATGTAATAATAGCACTTGGAGGAGGAAGCCCAATTGATGCTGCAAAAGGTATGTGGCTATTTTACGAACACCCAGAAGCAGATATAGAAGGACTAAAACTAAAATTTATGGATATAAGAAAACGTACCTATAAATTCCCAAAACTTGGAACAAAATGCCAAATGGTAGCAATACCAACAACATCAGGAACAGGGTCAGAGGTAACATCATTTGCAGTAATAACAGATAAAGAAAAAAATAAAAAATATCCACTAGCAGACTATGAATTAACACCAGATGTTGCAATAGTAGATCCAGACTTAGTTATGAGCCTTCCAAAAAGTGTCACAGCAGACACAGGAATGGATGTATTAACACATAGCCTAGAGGCATATGTATCAAATATGGCATCAGACTATACAGATGGCTTAGCAGAAAAGGCAGTAGAACTAGTATTTAAATATCTAGAAAAAGCATATGATGATGGAAGCAATAAAGAAGCAAGAGAAAAAATGCACAATGCAAGCACAATAGCAGGAATGGCATTTACAAATGCATTCTTAGGAATTAACCACTCAATAGCACACAAAATAGGAGCAGAATTCCATATGCCACACGGAAGAATAAATGCAATATTACTTCCATATGTAATAAAATACAATAGTTCAAAACCTACAAAATTCGTATCTTTCCCAAAATACGAATACTATATAGCAGACCAAAAATATTATGAATTAGCAAAAAAACTAGGACTAAAAGCAGACACAAAAGAAGAAGGAATAAACAGTCTAATTCAAAAAATAAAAGAAATGAATGAACATATGGGTATACCAAAATCATTCAAAGAAGCAGGAATAAATGAACAAGAATTTCTATCAAAAGTAGATATGCTTGCAGACAGAAGTTTTGAAGACCAATGCACGACAGCAAACCCAAGACTTCCACTAGTATCTGAGATAAAAGAAATTATGCTAGATAGTTATTATGGCAAATAATGAGTTACATTGCACTTTGCGGACTAAAATAAAATGCTGGAATTTATGCAGAAATGAATATTGCCAAAAGGGACTGAGTAAAATAGCAACTTTTCCTAAAGGTTGCAACTTTGCCAATCCTTTTTGGCAATTTCTTTTAAAATTTTCACACAAAAAACACAAACAAAATAAACTTTGATAACAAATAAAGGGTAATATATGCATATACTAAAGATTGAGGGGAAAATAAGGAGTGTATATATGGAAAGAAAAAAACCAAAAGGTAATCAATTAATAAAAATTGAAAATTTATTATCAACAAATGAAAATGTCGATGTAAATAGTAAAACATTTAAAAAAATAATGTTTATATATTCAGTTGGAATAAAAGAAATGCAAACCAAGTTAGAAATAATACAAAAAGAATCCAAAATTTTTTATGAATATGATTTAATAGATCATATAAATACACGAATAAAATCACCTGAAAGTATAAAGAAAAAAATGCAATCAAAAGACCTAGAATTTACCTATAATAACATGATAAAAAACATAAATGACATAGCAGGAATAAGAGTAATATGCCCACTAAAAAAAGACATTTATTCAATAAGAAATATGGTAGAAGACCTGCCAGGAATTGAAATTCAAAAAGAAAAGGACTATGTAGTAAACCCCAAAAAGAGCGGGTATTCAAGCTATCATATGATATTAAATGTGCCAATATCACTTTCAAAAAACTTAATGTATGTAAAGTTAGAAATGCAAATAAGAACAATGGCAATGGATTTTTGGGCAAGCTTAGAACATACTATGAAATATAAACCAAAACAAGAATTAAGTAAACAAGCATCTAAGGAATTGGTGTCTTATGCGAAAATAATAAATAAGTTGGATAATAAGATAATGGCACTTAAATAAATGCTTAAAATAAAATAACAACACATTCCACTATGCCAATATTGCGAATGTGTTGTTATAACTATATGTAGTGGTAACCGCATTCACTGCGGTTATTCATTTCCTATACTTATTATACACAGATATTAAAAAATGTCAAATACAATTTTGAATAATCATTAATAAATAATAAAAAAAGATAAATCTAAAAAATATCAAAAGCAATGAAAAATTGCTATTTTTTTTGAAAAAAAACTTTTTCAAAATTTAAAGCTCCGTCCCTAAAATCCCGGCTAGCCGGGATTTCAAGGACCGTCCCTCAATCCCGAAAAAAATGAAAAAAAGGAAGGATTTATGTAAAATACGTCGAATAATATAATTATGGATAAAAAGTAAAAACATTTTTAAAGAAAGTGAGGAAAAATGGCAAGATATAGTGATGAAATCATCGAAGAAGTTAGGCAAAACAGTGATATAGTAGATATTGTATCACAATATGTGCAATTAAAAAGAAGCGGAAGAAATTATTTTGGGTTATGTCCATTTCATAATGAAAAGTCTCCCTCTTTTTCTGTCTCACCAGATAAACAAATTTTTCACTGCTTTGGATGTGGAGTTGGAGGAAATGTTTTTACGTTTTTAATGAAAATAGAAGGAATAAGCTTTGTAGAAGCTGTACAAACTCTAGCAGAAAGAGCAAATATACAATTACCAGAACTTAGCAATAATCAAGATTCTACAAAAGAAGAGTTAAAGGCAAAAGTATATAAAGTAAATGAATTTGCAGCTGAATTCTATCATCAAAACCTATATAAACCTCAAGCAAAAATGGCACAAGAATATGTAAAAAAGAGAAAGCTTTCAAACGAAACATTAAAATCATTTAAAATAGGCTTTTCAGGCAAATTTGACGAGCTATATAATGAACTAAAAAAACAAGGTTTTGAAGAAAGAGAAATACTAGAATCTGGCTTAGTAAACAAAAATGAAAACGGAAAATACATAGACAGATACAGAAATAGGTTAATGTTCCCAATATGTGATGTAAGAGGAAAAGTTATTGCATTTGGAGGAAGAGTACTAGACGACTCAAAACCAAAATATATAAATTCCCCAGAAAATGTAGTATACAGCAAAGGAAGACACCTATTTGGGCTAAATGTAGCAAAAAAATATGACATAAAAAAAAGACTATTAATAGTAGAAGGATATATGGATGTAATATCTTTGCACCAAAGAGGAATCCATAATGTAGTAGCATCACTTGGAACAGCACTTACACAGCAACAAGGATATTTACTAAGAAACAATACAGAACAGATAATACTAAGTTACGATTCAGACGAAGCCGGACAAGCAGCAAAAGTAAGAGCAATGGAAATACTTATGAACATGGGGTGTGACATAAGAGTACTTCAAATGGAAGGAGCAAAAGACCCAGACGAATATGTAATCAAATATGGAAACGCAAGATTCACAAATTTAGTAGATAAAGCAATTTCAGTAATAGAATTTAAAGTAAAAATCCTAAAACAAAACTTAAATCTAGAAAATGTAAATGACAAAATAAAATTCTTAAATGAAACAGCAAAAATAATCTCAAAAATAGAAAGCAGTATAGAAAGAGAAATCTACATAGAAAAAATAGCAAAAGAATATGATATATCCAAAGAAGCAATCTATGCAGAAGTAAACAAACTTATATATTCAAACTTAAATAATGAAAAAAATGCCCCAAAACCAAAAATAGTACATGCCGAAAAAACAGAAACCAAAAAAAGAAAAATATCAGACGCATTGCTAAAAAGAGAAAACACAATACTATCAATATTACTCACAGGAAACCAAAATTATTATAGCATAATAAAACAAAACCTAAGCCAAGACGACTTTAAAGATGAAATAAATAATAAAATAGCAAAAAAACTGTATGAAGAATTCGAAAAAGGAAATAGTAATATAAATAGCATATTAAATAATTTAACAGATGAAGAGCAAAACAGAATAACAGAAATAATGGCAATAGACTATGAAATACAAGACATAGAAAAAGCAATAGATGACCTAATGCAAGGATATCAAAAAGACAAGCTAACAGACAGAAAATATGAAATTTTAGAATTACTAGAAGAAACTAAAGAACCAGAAGAAAAGAAAAAATTAGAAAAAGAGCTAAATGATATAATTATAAGTTTAGCCAAAATAAAATAAAAAAGTATACTTATAAGCAGAGTACAATTTATCAAATAGATAGAACTGTAAGATTTTGTTTGTAAATCTTATAAATTAATAAATATCTTATAAGAGAAAGGAATGTATTTTAATGGCAGAAAAGAAAGAAGAATTAAGCAAAGACAAAAAAATTAAAGAGGCAGAAGATAAAAAAGTAAAAACAAAAATAGACGAAAAAGCAGAAACAAATAATAAAGAAAAAAGCAAAAAAGAAAACAAAGAAAAAAACAAAGAAACAAACAAAGAAGAAAGCAAAAAAGAAAACAAAAAAATAAACAAAGAAGAAAATAAATTAGAAGAAAACAAAACAAACAACGAACAAAACCAAAAAACAAATACAAAATCAAAACATAAAAAGCAAGAAACAATAGAAGAACTAAAAGAAGAAATAAAAGAAGTTGCAGAAATAGAGCAAGCAAATAACGAAAAAGAAGAAGACCCAGAAAGTGAAAAAATAAAACAAGAAAAAGTACAAAACCTACTAAAACAAGCAAAAGAAAAAGGAAAAATAACATATGGAGACTTAGCAAATCAATTAAATGATGTCTCACCAGAACAAATAGACTCAGTATTCGACGCATTTGAAGAAATAGGTGTAGATTTACTACCAGATGATTTTGATGAAGAACCAGACATAGAAGACCTAAAAGAAGTAGAAAATTTAAAACTAGACGAAATAACAGAAAACACATATGATGGTATAAATGTAGACGACCCAGTAAGAATGTACTTAAGAGAAATAGGAAAAATTCCGCTACTAACATTTGACGAAGAACTAGACTTAGCAAAAAGAATACTAAAAGGAGACGAAGAAGCAAAGCAAAAACTTGCAGAATCAAACCTAAGACTAGTTGTAAGTATAGCAAAAAAATATGTAGGAAGAGGAATGCTATTTTTAGACCTAATCCAAGAAGGAAACATGGGGTTAATAAAAGCAGTAGAAAAATTTGACTACACCAAAGGATTTAAATTCAGCACATATGCAACATGGTGGATAAGACAAGCAATAACAAGAGCAATAGCAGACCAAGCAAGAACAATAAGAATACCAGTTCATATGGTAGAAACAATCAACAAACTAATACGTACATCAAGACACTTACTTCAACAATTAGGAAGAGAGCCAACCCCAGAAGAAATAGCAAAAGAAATGGAAATACCAGTAGAAAAAGTTGCAGAAATACAAAAAATAGCACAAGACCCAGTCTCACTAGAAACACCAATAGGTGAAGAAGATGACAGCCACCTAGGAGACTTTATACAAGACGAAGACAGCCCAGCACCACATGATGCAGCATCATACACATTACTTAGAGAACAACTAGAAGAAGTAATGAGTACACTAACACCAAGGGAAGCAAAAGTCTTAAAACTAAGATTTGGCTTAGAAGATGGAAAATCAAGAACACTAGAAGAAGTAGGAAGCCAATTTAATGTTACAAGAGAAAGAATAAGACAAATAGAAGCAAAAGCACTAAGAAAACTAAGACATCCAAGCAGAAGTAAAAAATTAAGAGATTATATGGGATAAAACAAAAAGAAATAAAAAAAACAGAACCCCAAAACATAAATTAGAAAAAAGCAAAATCCATAAATGCAAAAACATAAATTAAAAAAAAAAAAATTAAAAAAAGCAAAATCAAAAAACACAAAAACATAAATAAAAAAACAAAATCAAAAAAATCCAAAAACATAAAAGCAAAAAAACAAAAAAGCAAAAGGAGAAGAAATGCAACAAATAACAGATTTTATAAATAGAATAGATAGTCAAGATATAATAGACATAATAATAGCAATTGCAATAATGATATTATTTATTATGCTAAGTAACAGCATATCATATATGATAGTAAAACTATTCAAATTCAAAGCCAAAAAAAGAGAAATAAGAGAAAGTGCATTTTATGACCCAATAAGAATATTTATAAACATACTTGGAGTATATATAGCTATCATATTTTTAAAAGTACCACTTGAAATATCAGACGAAATAATGCTTATATTTACAAAGCTATTTAAAATAATAAGCATACTTGCATTTGCAAAAGGCCTTGCAAAAAGCTTTACACTAGATTCTACACTAGTAAAAAGATACAAACAAAAAGCCAAAAAAGAAATAGAAGACACAAGTTTAAATTTTATACTAAAAATATTAAGAGTATTAATATATCTTGCAGCAATAATACTAGTTATAACAGAACTAGGATTCAACATAAATGGAATAATAACAGGACTTGGAATTGGAGGAGTAATTATAACACTTGCCGCACAAGACACTGCTAAAAATCTATTTGGAGGAGCAACAATATTTTTTGACAAACCATTCGCAGTAGGAGACTGGATACAAATGGACACATATGAAGGAACAGTCGAAGACATAACATTTAGAACCACAAGAATAAGAACATCAGAAAACTCAATAGTAAATGTGCCAAACTCAGTAATATCTGAATCATCTGTAATAAACTGGAGCAGGCTAGAAAAAAGAAGATATAAGCTAAATATATGTATAGAAACAAACACACCACTAGAAAAATTAAAAAAAGTCGAAGAAAGAATAAGAACAATGCTTGTAAACAAAGATGATGTAATAGATGACAGCATAGTAGTTAGATTTGACGGAATAACACAAAATGGACTAAACTTATATATATGTAGTTACACAAATTCCGTAGATTATATGAGCTATCTAGAAGAAAAAGAAAGAATAAATTATAAAATAATGCAAATTTTAAATGAAGAAAATGTAAAAATGGCATATGATACAAAAACAGTTATTATAAATAATTAAAAAAATAAAATAAAAAAAGAAGAGGGTTCCTATTTTAGGACACCCTCTTCTGGTTTGGGGGTTCCTATTTTAGGCCCCTCGTCTTTTTGCAAAAAAAATTAACATGTGTAATTACCTAAAAAACATTTTATAAAACAAAAAATCTAAAAAATTCATAAACCACATATAATCGAATTTATAAAAAACAAAACTAGAATAAAAAAACAAAACTAGAATAAAAAAACAAAACTAGAATAAAAAAACAAAACTAGAATAAAAAACAAAACTAAAATAAAAAACGCAACTAAAATAAAAACATAAATAAAATAAAAAGAATAACCAAAATAAAAAAACAGAAAAAATTCACTTAAAAGACACAAAAACAATATATAATAATTACGTAAACGAAAAAATAATCTATACAAACACAAAAAAATAATATATAATACAGTATAAATAAAAAGTAATTCGTGAATAAACCAATAGAAAGGAAGAGAAAAATGGTAACCAAAAGTATATTAGTTGTAGACGATGAAGCTAGAATGAGGAAATTAATAAAAGACTTTTTAGTAGCAAAAGGATATAGCATATTAGAAGCGGAAGACGGAGAAAAAGCACTAGAAGTATTTGAACAAAACTCATCAAAAATATGCCTAATTTTACTAGATGTAATGATGCCAAAACTAGACGGATGGTCTGTTTTAAGGCAAATAAGACAAACATCAAAAGTTCCAATAATAATGCTAACAGCAAGAGGAGAAGAACAAGATGAGCTATTTGGATTTGAGCTAGGAGTAGATGAATACATATCAAAACCATTCAGCCCAAAAATACTAGCAGCAAGAGTAGAAGCAATATTAAAAAGAACAGGAGAAGAAACAAAAGAAGTAAAAGACTATGGTGGAATAGAAATAGACAAAGAAGGAAGAACAGTAAGTGTAGACGGAAAACAAATTGAATTAAGCCTAAGAGAATATGAACTACTAGTATACTTAGTAGAAAACGAAAACATAGCACTATCAAGAGATAAAATATTAAATAATGTATGGAACTATGACTACTATGGAGATTCAAGAACAATAGATAGCCACATAAAAAAGATAAGACACAAATTAGGCAAAAAAGGAAAATATGTAAAAACAATTAGAGGTGTAGGGTATAAATTTGAAGTGAAATAAAAGCATCATTCTAATTTATATGAAGAAAAGGATGATAAAAAATGAATGCAAAAATAAAAAAACACATAGAAAATATAAGAAAAATATTCAGCTCAGTAAAAATAAAGTTATTTTTAACACTAAGCCTAACAGTCATGCTAATTATAATATTCCTAATAATGGTAAACAGTTTCCTACTTGAAAAATTTTATTTATATAGTAAACAGCAAACATTAGAAGATGTATACACACAATTAAATGAATACTATAATGGAAATGATCACGACTTGGACTTAGAATCAGAAATGGATAAAATATCAATAAAAAACAATTTTGACATACTAATAAAAGACGAAGAAAATTTTAGTATATATACATCGAATAAAGACTTTAACTATGTTTTAAATACAATACAAGACATAACAGGAGCTGCTACAAATGAAGGAAATAGCTTAAAAAACAAAGCAACACTAGAAAAAAATGATAAATTTGAAATAACACAACAACAAGACTTCAAAAATGGCCTAAAATATATACTATTATCAGGACAACTTGATAATGGATATTATGTTTATATAAGAGTACCAATAACATCAATACAAGATAGTGTTACAATATCAAATAACTTTTTACTACTAATTGCAGGTTTTACAATATTAATTGCAGCAGTAATGGTATCATTCATATCCAAAAAATTTACAGAGCCAATTTTAGAGCTGAACAAAATTGCAAAAAATATGGCAAACTTAGACTTTAGTCACAAATATAGAATAAAAGATGTAGATGATGAGATAAATAATCTAGGAAAAAGCATAAATGTAATGTCAGACAAATTAGAGAAAACTATAAAACAACTAAGAAATTCAAACATTGAACTAGAAAAAGACATAGAGAAAAAATCAAAAATTGAAGAAATGAGAAAATCTTTTATATCAGATGTATCACATGAACTAAAAACACCAATAGCACTAATTCAAGGATATAGTGAAGGATTAATAGAAAATGTAAATACTGATGATGAAAGTCGAAAATTTTATGCAGAAGTAATTCAAGACGAAGCAAATAAAATGAACAGATTAGTTAAACAACTATTAGAGCTAATGAAACTAGAATATGGAAAAAGAGAATTTAACAATGTTCAGTTTGATATTGTAGAGCTGGAACAAGAAGTTGTAAGAAAATCTAAAGTAATGTTAGAAGAAAAAAATGTAAAAGTAGAATTTGCAGGAGAAGAAACAATGCAAGTATTTGCAGATGATTTCTATATAGAACAAGTAATCACAAATTATTTAACAAATGCAATAAAAAATGTAAAAGAAGTAAATGGTAAAAAAATTATAAGAATAACAAATGAAATAAACAAAACAAACAATAAATCAAGAATAACAGTATTTAATACAGGAGACAATATAAAAGAAGAAGACCTAAATAGGATATGGAATCGTTTTTACAAAGCAGACCAATCTAGAAATAGAGAATCAGGTGGAACAGGTATAGGGTTAGCATTTGTAAAAGCAATTATGGTAAACTACGAAAACGATTATGGCGTAATTAATAGAGAAGATGGAGTGGAATTTTACTTTGAATTGGAAAAATAGAAACAACACATAAAATAAATGTCGAATATTGCGATCAAAAACTCTTTACAAAGAAAAAATCTTATGTTATATTATTAACATAAGATTTTAATCTTTAAAATTTATATCAAACTATATCAAAGGTTTTTTTCTAAAAAAATTACCCAAAAAACAAATTAAAAAAAGAAGGTGAAGCTTATGCATGATTAATTACACCAAAAGAAACATAAATGCTATCACAACAGTCATATCAATTCCAATTATTATTGTAGTAACCATATTAATTAAAATTAATTTAAAAAATACCTCTATCTCAAAACTATTAAACAACAATATAATCGAAATAGAAATGAATGCCGGAAGCATTAAAAAAGAAACAAAAGAATCAGTGCAAAATACTGAAAGTTCTTTAGCAAAAGAAAAAAATCAAAATCAAGATATCCAAAATAATAATCAAAATAACCAAAATGATCTTAACCTAAAAACCCAAAATAAAGAAACAAACTGGATTTTAATAATACCAAAAATATCTTTAAATGCCCCAATAGCAGAAGGAACAACAAAAGAAATAATGGATAGCTCAATAGGACACTTTGAAAAAACAAGCAAAAACAAAGGAAATATAGGACTTGCAGCACACAATAGAGGATACAAAGTAAACTATTTCCAGAATCTAAAACACCTAAAAACAGGAGATGAAATAATATATAAATATCAAAATACTAAAAGAAAATACATAGTAACAGAAAACAAAATAATAAAAGACACAGACTGGAGTTATCTAAAAGAAACAAAAGAAAATACAATAACACTAATAACATGTGTAGAAGATGAACCAAATTATAGAAGATGCATATATGGTATTGAAAAAATTGAAAACATTTAAAATATTTAAAACATTAAAACATTTAAAATAAAAATGCAACAATATAAAAAATAAAAAAAGACAAATAAAAGTAACAAAAATTTAAAAGTAATAAAGAGAATATATTGCTTTTTTAGCAAATATTCTCTTTTAAAATATGTAATCAAAATTTATATAAAATCAAATAATTTATAAAAAGAATTGAAAAAAAGCATAAAAACGGATATAATACTAAATATATAAAAAAGAAAATTGGAGGAATATTTTTAATGTTAGGACAAATATTTATACTAGTAATATTGATACTTATAAACGCTTTTTTTGCAGCAACAGAAATTGCATATATATCACTAAATGATGCAAAGATAGAAAAACAAGCAAAAGAAGGAAATAAAAAAGCAAAACAAATAGAAAAAATGTTAAAAACACCAAGCAAATTCTTAGCAACAATACAAATAGGCATAACACTTGCAGGGTTTTTATCAAGTGCATTTGCATCAGATGCATTTGCAAACATTTTAGCACCAGTACTAAACAACATAATGCCAATTTTAAGTGTAGAAACTTGGAAAGCAATATCAATAATAATAATAACAATAATACTATCATTCTTCACACTAATATTTGGTGAATTAGTTCCAAAAAGGATAGGAATGAAAAATGCAGAAAAGGTATCTTTTTTTTCAATAGGAATAATAAGGGCAATTTCAATTATAGCAGCACCATTTGTAAAATTTCTAACATTTGTAACTAACTCAATATCAAAACTTCTAGGAATAGGAGAAAACGAAGAAGAAACAGTAACAGAAGAAGAAATAAAAATGATGATAGACCAAGGAAAAGAAAAAGGAACAATAGAAGAAGATGAAAAAGAATTATTAAATAATGTATTTGAATTCAATGATATAGTTGTTTCAGAAATAATGACACACAGAACAGACATTTTTGCAATAGATCAAAACACGAGCCTCGCAGAACTACTAGAAGAAATATCTAGTGAAGACTATAAATATAGTAGAATACCAGTATATGATGAAACAATAGATGAAATTCAAGGAATTATATATATAAAAGACGTATTAAAAAACATAAACAAAAAAACACTCAAAGTAAAAAATATAATGAAAAAAGCATATTTCGTACCACAAAACAAAATGATAGATGAGCTATTCAAAGAAATGCAAAAAAATAAAATGCAAATGGCAATAGTACTAGATGAATATGGAGGAACAGCAGGTTTAATCACAATGGAAGACATACTAGAAGAACTAGTAGGAGATATATATGACGAATATGATGAAGTAGAAGAAGAATATAAAAAAATAGACGAAAACACATATATTTTAAGTGGAAGTATGACAATATATGATGTAAACAAACTAATAGATGCAGATATACCAGAAGGAGACTATGACACATTATCAGGATTCTTGCAAGAAGAAATGGGAAGAATACCACAAGAAGAAGAAAAACCAATAATAGAAACAAAAAATGTAACATATAAAATAGAAGAATATGAAGATAAAAGAATAGTAAAAGTAAAAGTGTGCAAAAATAATAATGAAGAACAAAAACATAGTGAAGATCAAAAATAAAAAAGCCAAAAATTAAAAAAAGCAAAAGGCAAAAAAGCAAAAAAATCCAAAAACAAAAAAATCAAAAATGTACAAAAACAAAAAAATCAAAAACAAAAAATATAAAAATAAAAATGAACAAAAAAGTAAAGAAGAGAAAATAAAAAAAGAGGTTAATATATGAAAAAGAAAACAATAATATCAATAATTATAATAATAATGTTAATAGTAATAATTGCAGGATATATTTTATACACAAAAATGGTAGAAAAAGCAAAAAACTATGAAATAGAAGAAATAACAGAATATAAATATTTTGTATTAAAACAAGGAGACAAATATGGGGTAATTGACAATAAAGCAAACACAATAATAGAAGCAAACTATGATACAATACAAATACCAAACCCAGAAAAAGCAGTATTTATATGCTATGAAGGAGAAAATACAAAAGTATTAAATGAAAAAAATGAAGAAATATATACAGAATTTAATAATATAGAAACACTCGAATTAAAAAATGTATCAACAAACCTTATATATGAAAAAAGCATTTTAAAATATGAAGAAGATGGAAAATATGGAATTTTAAGCTTAGAAGGCAAAAAAATAACAAACCCAATATATGAAGAGATACAAACACTTCAATACAAAGAAGGAGAATTACTAGTAAAAAAAGACGGAAAATATGGAATAATTAATATGAACGGATACACAATAATTGAACCAAAATACGACACTATAAAAGCAGATGAATACTATTCAAGCGAAAATGGGTATAAAAAAGATGGATATATAGTAAGCATTACAACAGAAGAAGGATATAGATATGGCTATATAGATGATGAAGGAAAAGAAATACTAGAACCAAAATATAATGAACTAAATAGAATAAGCTATAGTGATGAAAACAAAAAATATATAATATGTGCAGAAAACGGAAAATATGGATTATATGAAGAAAATAAACAAATAATAGGAAATGAATACCAAGAAATAACATACATGAATGGAACTGACTTTTGCATAGTACAAAAAGGAAAAAAATATGGTGTTATAACACTAGATGGAAACATGATTTTAAAAGTAAGATTTATACAAATAGATGTAACAGGAAACTATATATATGCAACAGACGAAAATTCTGTAGTAAATGTATATGACAGCAAAGGAAACAAAACTGAAATAGGTGAAAACACAATAATATTAAACGCAGATGAAGAGGGAAAATATAAAATATATATAGAAAGTATAGATGGAAAAACTATATATAACATATATGAAGGAGAAAACAAAAAAACAGAAGACAAATATAGTTATATAGAATACGTAAATGAAACATTTTTTATAGCAGCAAACCAAGAAGGAAAGCTTGGAGTAATAGATAAAGATGGTCAAGAAATAGTAGAATTAAAATATGATTCAATACAAGAAATTCAAGGAAGCAATATAATACAAGCGAATGAAACATCAACAGCAACAACTATTTTATATTCAAATAAAATGGAAAAAATAGCAGAAATGACAAATGCAACAATATCTAAAAAAGAAAATTATATAGTAATATACAATAATAATGAAAGAAGATATTTTGATTTAAACGGAAATGAAAAAACAAATAAACAAATATTCCCAAATAATAAACTATTTGCCAAACAAGAAAATGGAAAATGGGGATTCACAGATAAAGATTCAAACATAGTAGTAGAATGTAAATATGAGCAAGTAACAGAATTTAATGAATATGGATATGCAGGAATTAAACTAGACGGAAAATGGGGAAGTATTGACGAAACAGGAAAAATAATAGTAGAACCACAATATGAAATTCAAAACATAGAAAATGTAGATTTTATAGGTGATTACTACAGAATAGTATATGGATATGGAGAATTTTATTATACTAAATAATAATTTTTAGCTATTGCAAAATTAAAATAAAAAACAATAAAAATCAATATAATTAGGGCAAAAAAACGTTACTATTCATGGCTTAAAATACACAGTTTTCAAACTATTATTTATATAAACTAAGGCCCCATGAATTGTAACAAAAATTATTGTTTTAGCTTATAGTAGTATGATTAAATAATCTGCTAGTTAAAACAGTAATAATATAAAAAGGGTGATAGAAAAATGCAAATAATTACAAGCAAAGAAAATGAACAGGTAAAACATATAAGAAAATTAAAAGAAAAAAAATTTAGAGACCAATCAAATGAATATATAATAGAAGGAATAAAATTAGTAAAAGAAGCAATTAATGAAAAACAAAATATAAAACAAATAATAATATGTGATGATTGTGAAAAAAATTTAGCTATAACAAAAGAGGAAATGTATGATATAGCAAAATACAATTGTATATATGTAACTAAAAAAATATTTGAAAATTTAACAGAAGTAACAAACCCACAAGGAATATTGGCAATAGTAGAAAAACAAACAAAAAAAATAGAGATAAATTATAAAGAAGAAATAATAGTAGCACTAGATGACATACAAGACCCAGGAAACCTAGGAACAATATTAAGAACAATAGATAGTATAGGGCTAAAACAAGTATTAGTATCAAAAAACACAGTAGATTGTTATAACCCAAAAGTAGTACGTTCAACTATGGGAGCAATATTCAGAGTAAATATAATTCAATGTGAAGATTTAGAAAAAGTACTTGAAGATTTAAAAAAACATAAATTTGAAATAGTTGTATCATCATTACAAACAAAAAATGATATATATAATATTAATTATAAAAATAAAGTAATAGTCATTGGAAATGAAGCAAACGGGGTTGAACCCAAAATAGTAAAAATAGCAGATAAAAAAATAAAAATACCAATGCTTGGTAAAACAGAAAGCCTTAATGCATCAGTTGCAAC
Source organism: uncultured Clostridia bacterium (assembly GCA_944386775.1). GTDB lineage: Bacteria > Bacillota > Clostridia > TANB77 > CAG-508 > CAG-269. Next base: position 7,887 of record CALXCJ010000014.1, on the reverse strand, counting down.
TGGAATAATTTTATATGAATATGTAAGGCAAAAATTAAATACAATTCGGTAGCAATAATAACTAAAATTCAGGAGAAAAAAACTTATTATGTATAGAGAAAAAATAGAAAAATTAAAAGAATGGAAAGAAAAAAAAAATAAAAAAATTTTACTAGTAAAAGGTGCAAAATTTGTGGGAAAAACATATTTAATAAAAAAATTTGCAATACAAGATTACCCCAAATCACTATATATTAAATGCACACAAGAAAAAGATTCGATAGAATACGAATTTTTAAACATAGAAAATTCTAAAAAAGACAATACAGAAAATGATGAAAAAAGCCTAAAACAACAACTAAAAAAAGCTAAACTTACTAAAAAAGAAAATATAATTGATTTTATAAAAAAAATAGTAAATGAAAGTGAAAATAAAATACTAGTAATAATAGATGATATACAAGAAAACACAGAATTTATAGAACAGCTAAAAAATATAAACTGCCAAGAAGAAAACATAGACCTAATAATTATTACATCAAGCTGGGGAATAACACTAAAAGAAACATCTTTAGAAAGTAAAAATATTGAAAGTATAACACTAAAACCATTAAATTATACCGAATTTTTAAATGCTATAGGAGAAGAAGAATTAGCAAATAGATTAAAAAAAATAAAAATACAAGAAATAAAAGAAACTAAAGAAATAGAAGAAATACAAGAATTAAAATCAAAATATATAAACAACTTAAAAAAATATATATATATTGGCGGAATGCCTGAAGTAGTATTAAACTTTTGTAAAAATAAAAACTATTTAGAAGTGAGAAGTATTCAAGAAAAAATTATCAATGAATACAAAAAACAACTAGAAAAAAAAGCACCTTCACTAATATTAGGAGAAATAAAATCTACATTAAAAAATATACCAATACAATTAAAAAAAGAAGACAAAAGATTTGTATGTAAAGAAATAGAAAAATTTGCTCAAGATTGGCAATATGAATCTGCAATAAATTGGTTAATAGATACAGGAATTATTTACAAAGTACCTAAAATAACAAAACCAGAAATACCTATAGCAGTATACCAAGAGAGTACACATTATAGATTGTTTTTACTAGACATAGGCATACTCAGTGCAATGATAAAATTAGATTTAAAAATCATTTTAGAAAGTAATGAAATTTTTAATATAAATAATATGCAACTATCAAACCAATTTATTTACCAAGAATTAACAAACAAAATAACAACAACAATATATTATTGGCAAGAAGAAAAATATTTATATAATATTGATTTTATAATACAAAACCAAGGAAAAATATATTCATTTAAAATGGATACAATAAATAAAGAAAATGATAAAGATTTATGGATATATCATTATAAATACAAACTATATAATTGCTTTCGAATAACAATATCACAATTTGAAGAAAAAGGTTGGAATATAATTTCACCTTTATATTTAATCTAAATATAATTATATGATATTTAAACTATAAAAGAACATATACAAGGAGGAAAAATTGAAATTAAACATAGTATTAGTTGAACCGGAGATCCCACAAAATACCGGAAATATCGCAAGAACTTGTGCAATCACAGGAGCAAAATTACATTTGGTTCATCCATTAGGATTTAAAATAAATGAAAAAACATTAAAAAGAGCAGGTTTAGATTATTGGGACAAACTTGAAATAGAAGAACATGATAGCTTAAATGAATTTTTAGAAAAATATAATCCAGAACAAAATAATATGTTTTTCGCAACAACAAAAGGAAAAACAAAATATACAGATATAGATTATTCAAAAATGAATGAAGTTTATGTATTATATGGAAAAGAAACAAAAGGTTTGCCAGAATGGCTTTTAGAAAAATATCTAGACACAAAAACCATCAGGATCCCAATGCTTAAAACGCTAAGATCACTAAACCTATCAAATTCAGTAGCAATAATTACATATGAAATATTAAGACAACATAATTTTGAAGAATTACAAGAAACATGTACATATTTTGATAATAAACTTAGTTAAATAAAAATGGTCAATCGTGCCCTGGTCACAATTGACCACTATAAATGATGTAATGTGCAAAGCGGTCTAGAAAAAGGCTCGAAATTTTCGAGCTTTTTCCAAGTTAAAAAAATTTAAGTATCCAAGGAACGCTCTGAAAAATCAGTTGTATCAAATAATTTTTCAATAGGAATCTCTAAAGCTTGACTAATTTTCCATAAAGTATAAACACTAATACCTTGGTCGATTTTTTGACTTTCAATATTACCAATTAAGGCAGTTGAAACATCAGCAAGCTCGGCAAGTTTGGCTTGTGTCATTTTATCTTTTCTTAAACAATACAATCTTCTATAGTATTTTATATTACTACCAATAATTTTAAATAATTGATTAGAATCTAAATTAGACATAACAACCTCCATAATCAAAATATATAATATATTGTCTAATTTTAGGAGAAAAAAATCAATAAATGTAAAATGATAAAACAACACTAACAATGATACATCCTAAATATAAAATTATAACATAATAAATATTCATATTTTATTATAAAATATGAATATTAAGTAGCAAAAAAGAATAAACTTTTTATTTTCTATGTCTATTTATATAATAATGAGTAAAGAAATTATATATCATTTCAAAATACATAAAAAAATAAGTAAAAAATTTATACATCATTTCAAAATACCTATAATAATAAGTAATAATCCAGAAATAATTGACCATACATTATCAGGTAACTTACTAAAATTATACAATTTTTTTCCAAAAAAAATCCCCAAACTTAAAAATATCAACTGAAAAGAGCAAGCCAATATAGGAAATAAAATAGACGAAATATTCATCATACTAAATCCTATTCCTATGCAAAAAGTATCTAAAGATAAAGCAAGACCCAAAAATAGAGCCTCTTTTGCATCTATACAATTTGATTTATCAAAATCAGAAGAATTTGGATTTTTTATAATTTGTATAGTAATACCAAGGAATTTTATAAAAAAAGAATAGATTTTAGCATCATTAGATGTAGTTTTAGTCTTATAAATATTATTCAAATTATCAGATAGATCTTCCCTTTGAGTTTTATGATTTTTTCTTAATGCTTGAAAACAAAAAAATATACCCATAAAAATTAAAATACAACTACCTAGAAAATCTAAAATATAATCAGGCAAAAATTTCTTTAAAACATTACCAAACCAAAGTGAAATAATGCTAACAAAAAAAGAAATAAGAAATAAAACAATTTTTGCAATATTAGAAATCCTAGTATTTTTTATACCATATGTAATACCAATCCCAAGAGAATCAATACTACTAGAAATAGCTAAAAATAGAGAATTCAGAAACATGAGAAAAATACCTCCTTAAAATATTGTATGAATAAATAAACAAAATTGACATAAAGTAAAAAACAAATTATTAAAAAGCAAAGTATAAACTATAAAAGAAAACAAAAAAGCTACGATTGCAAATTTAAAAAATACGAATAAAAAGTAATATAAATCTAAAGTCATAAAACAAGACAAGCCACATATACTTAAATAAAGTCAAACAAAAGTAATAAAAAATAACAAAGGAGAGTGTAAATATGTGGCAAACACTAAAAAAAGAAGAAGTTTTAGAAAAACTAAAAACAAATGAAAAAGAAGGACTTACAGAAGAAGAGGTAATAAAAAGAAGAAACAAATATGGACCAAACACCTTAGCAGACAAGAAAAAAGAAAGCTTGATAATTAAATTCTTAAAACAATTTAATGACTTTATGATAATAATTTTAATAATAGCATCAATAATATCAGCAATAGTCTCAAAAATGCAAGGAGAAAATGACTACATAGACTCAATTATAATAATTGCAATAGTAATATTAAATGCAATAATGGGAGTAGTGCAAGAAGCAAAAGCAGAAAAATCAATAGAAAGTTTAAAAAAATTAACACCTCAAAAAGCAAAAGTAATAAGAGATGGAAAAACAAAAGAAATAAATTCTGAAGAGTTAGTAAAAGGAGACTTAATAATAATAGAAGCAGGAAACTATGTACCAGCAGACTGTAGAATAATAGAAAGCCATAACTTTAAAGTAGAAGAATCAAGCTTAACAGGAGAAACAGTAGCATCAGAAAAACAAGCAAATATAATATGTAAAAAAGACATACCACTAGGAGACATGAAAAACCTAGCATTTATGGCAAGCATAGCAGAAGAAGGAACAGCAAAAGCAATAGTTACAGAAACAGGAATGGACACTCAAGTTGGAAAAATTGCAAATATGATAATAGATGAAGAATCTCCAGAAACACCAATACAAAAAAAGCTTGGCCAAGTTGGAAAAGTACTTGGAGTAGCTTGTCTTGCAATTTGCGTAATAATATTTATAATAGGACTAATTAAAAAAATAGAACCAGTAGAAATGTTTATGACATCAGTAGGACTTGCAGTTGCAGCAATACCAGAAGGTTTACCTGCAATAGTAACAATTATGCTATCAATAGGTGTAACAAAAATGGCAAAGAAAAATAGCATCATAAGAAAACTCCCAGCAGTAGAAACACTAGGAAGTAGCACAGTAATATGTTCAGACAAAACAGGAACACTAACCAAAAACCAAATGACAGTAGTAGAAATAAATGCACGTAACCCGCAAAAAGCCATAGAACTTGCAAGTTTATGCACAAATTGTGAAATAAATGTGGAAAAAAACAAAAGCAAAGTAACAGGAGAAGCAACAGAAAAAGCAATAGTAGAAAAAGCACTTGAACTTGGAATAAACAAAAAAGAACAAGAATCCAAAATGCCAAGAATAAATGAAATACCATTTGACTCAAAAAGAAAAATGATGACAACAATCCATAAAATAGGTACAAAATATAGAATAATAACAAAAGGAGCACCAGACATATTACTTGAAAAATGTATCAAACTAGAAACAGGAGAACCTTTAGGAGCATACCAAAAAGAAAAAATACTCTTGCAAAACAAAAAAATGGCAGAAAAAGCACTAAGAGTAATAGCAGTAAGTTACAAAGATGTAGAAGCTTTGTCAAGTAAAATAGAAAGTAAAACAATAGAAAAAGACCTAACATTTTGTGGACTAATTGGAATGATAGACCCACCAAGAGAAGGAGTAAAAGAAGCAATAAAAACATGCAAAAGAGCAGGAATAAAAACAGTAATGATAACAGGAGACCACCTAGAAACAGCAAAAGCAATAGCAAAGGAACTGCAAATACTAGGAAATAACGAAAAAGCAATAACAGGTCAAGAACTAGAAAAAATACCACAAGAAAAACTAGAAAAACACATAAAAGAATACTCAGTATTTGCAAGAGTAACACCAGAACATAAAGTAAGAATAGTAAAAGCATTTCAAAAAAGAGGAGAAGTAGTAGCAATGACAGGAGACGGAGTAAACGACAGCCCAGCACTAAAAAATGCAGACATAGGAATAGCAATGGGAAAAACAGGAACAGACGTCGCAAAAAATGCAGCAGACATGATACTTGCAGACGACAATTTCGTAACAATAGTAGAAGCGGTAAAACAAGGAAGAAACATATATAGCAACATAAAAAAAGCAATCCACTTTTTACTCGCAACAAACATAGGAGAAATAGTAACAATATTTATGGGACTAATATTCGGCTTAAAATCACCACTACTTGCAATACAGCTACTATGGATAAACCTAGTAACAGACTCTTTGCCTGCAATAGCACTAGGACTAGAAGAACCAGAAAAAGACATAATGAAAAGGAAACCAATATCAAGTAAAAAAGGAATCTTCTCAGACGGCCTATGGAGCAAAATAATAATAGAAGGAATAATGATAGGAGCACTAACTCTAGTCAGCTTCAACATAGGCAACAAATACTTCGGACTAGAAGTAGGAAGAACCATGGCATTTTTATCAATAGGATTCCTAGAACTAATACACAGCCTAAACATAAAAAGCGAAAAATCAATATTCGAAACAGGCTTATTAGAAAACAAATATCTAATAGGAAGCATCATACTTGGAATATTTGTACAAATAATAGTAGTAATAATCCCAACACTTGCAGAAATATTCAAGCTAGTACCACTAAATAGCATTCAATGGACCATAACAATAATAATCTCACTACTACCAATACCAATAATGGAACTACAAAAAAGAATAAACGAACCAAAATTGCAAAAAAATCAAACTGAATTTGGAGACATAGCCAAAACCGGGATTGAGGGACGTTCCTAAAAATCCCGGTTAGACGGGATTTTAGGGACGGACTTCTAAAAAAATAAAAAAAAGTAAAAATAATAAAAAAGAATTAACAAAAAGTGCTAAATTACTAAAAATTACATACAAATTTCATAATAAAGTTTTGTATAAAATATCAAAAAACACTAAAAATAATATAAGAAATAAATAAAATAATATAAAAAAACTAGGCTTCTCTACAATAGAGAAGCTATTTATAATAAAAAAAGTTAAAAAATAGGGAGACAATATGAAAAAAACAAAACTTTTAGAAAACATAATAGAGCTATTTTGGATATTCACTCTAGGCTGTTTTGCCGGCTTCATAATCGAAACAGCACTTGTAATATATGAAGGACACTATGAAGTAAGAAAAGGGTTAATATATGGACCATTCATTCCAGTATATGGAATAGGGATGCTAGCATACCACATAATATTATCAAATATAAAATTAGAAAAATTAAATAAAATTACTAAAATATTCATAGTATTTATAATAACAGCCATTCTAGGAGGAATAACAGAATATATATGTTCATTCCTGCAAGAAAAACTATTTGGAATAATATCGTGGAACTATTCAGAAAGAAGATTTAATCTAGATGGAAGAACAAGCCTTTTCCATAGTACTTGCTGGGGAATTTTAGGAGTTTTATATTATTTATTAGTAATACCAATAGTAAAAAAATTAAGATATTTAGAAAAAAAGAAGGCAATTAAAATAGTAAGTGCAGTATGTATATTGTTAATGGCATACAATATTTTAATATCTATGTGGGCAGTGCATAGGCAATTTGAAAGAAGAAATAATATACAAGCGAAAAATGAAATAGATATATATTTGGATGAAAAATATCCAGACGATTATTTGAAAGCAATATTTATACATGCGGAAGAAAGAAATTAAAAAAGAAAAAAGCCTATAATTAAATAAATATATAAAATTTATTACTGCTTAACTCCAAAAAGTTACACCAATAACTTTAGATAGTTTAACATCAGAAATTAACATTAACTCAAGACAAAACACAAGATGAAAGATTTAATTGAATAATGGGATTTTTTAGAAGAATTAAAGGTATTGATTTATAAAACAAAAAGCAATAAAAAATATAAATGGTAAAAAAATCTAATAAATAGAGTAAAAATGAGAAAAGATAAGAAAAAATATTAAAAATTTAATAATTTAAGTTTGAATTATGTTAGTAAGTATGATATGTTATTAACATAATTTTTATTTAAAATTCAAGATTAATTAAAATCTAAAATTTATATTCGAATTAAAATCCAAGATAAAAAATAATAGAAAAAAAGATAAGAATATTTGCCGTTCAATATTCAAATTATTATTTAAATCTAATATATTTTCATATTACAGAAAAATATATAAAAAATGTCTAAAAATTTCATATCAAGTATTTTAAATCTAAATAAGTTTTAATTCTAATTATTCCCAGAATTACAGTAAAAATTAAATAAAAAACAGGAGGTATTGTATATGAGCAATGAAGAAAAAATTAAAAATAATACTAAAGATGAAAAAAATAAAGTAAAACTCCTATCACCAAAACTTGATGTCGTATTTCAAGCTTTATTTGGAGAAGTAGGGAATGAGAGGATAACAAAAGAATT
>CALXCJ010000013.1 GCA_944386775.1 uncultured Clostridia bacterium | reverse complement strand
TTGCAAGGTCCGTCCCCAAAATCCCGGCAAAACGGGAAAACAAGGACCGTCCCTTAATCCCGATCTCCCCCAAATCCTAATAAAACTGGAAGCTAAGAGCCGTCCATTAATCCCGCTTTACAATCCATAATCTTTGTGATAAAATGCAAAGAAAAAAGAAAGGACTGATGCACATGAGTTATATAAACGAAAATTTTTTAAACTTACAAGAGAGTTACCTATTTTCAACCATAGCAAAAAAAGTAGCAAAATACCAAGAAGAAAATAAAGATAAAAAAATAATAAAACTAGGAATAGGAGATGTAACAAGACCAATAGTTCCAGCTTGTATAGAAGCTATGCACAAAGCTGTTGACGAAATGGGAACACAAGAAGGTTTTAGAGGTTATGGACCAGAGCAAGGATATGAATTTTTAAGAAAAGCAATAGTAGAAAATGATTATAAAAAAAGAGGAATAGATATAGCAGAAGACGAAATATTTGTATCAGATGGCGCAAAATGTGATTGTGGAAATATAGTTGATATATTTGCAGAAGATAATAAAGTTGCAATTACTGACCCAGTTTATCCTGTATATCTAGATACAAATGTAATGTCAGGTAGAAGTGGAAAATATGATAGCAAAACTGGTACATATGAAAATATAGTATACTTGCCAGTAACATCAGAAAATGACTTTAAACCAGAACTTCCAAAAGAAAAGGTAGATATGATATATTTATGTTTTCCAAACAATCCAACAGGAACAGTTTTAACAAAAGAAGAACTTAAAAAATGGGTAGATTATGCCAAAGAAAATAAAGCCATAATTTTATATGATTCAGCATATGAAAGCTTTATAACAGAAAATGATATTCCACACAGCATATATGAAGTAGAAGGAGCAAAAGATGTTGCAATAGAATTTAGAAGTTACTCAAAAACTGCAGGATTTACAGGAGTTAGATGTGCATATTTAGTAATTCCAAAACAAGTTACAGGATATACAAAATCTGGAGAAGAAGTACCTTTAAATAAACTATGGAATAGAAGAACTTGTACAAAATTTAATGGAACATCATATATAGTACAAAGGGCAGCAGAAGCAATATATACTAAAGAAGGACAAAAGCAAATAAAAGAAAATATAAATTATTATTTAAACAATGCTAAAATAATAAAAGAAGGCTTAGAAGAAGCAGGCTACACTGTATATGGAGGAGTAAATTCACCATATGTATGGCTTAAAGTACCAGAGGGACTAACATCTTGGGAGTTTTTTGATAAATTATTAGAAGAAGTAAATATAGTAGGAACACCAGGAAGTGGTTTTGGACCACATGGAGAAGGATATTTTAGATTAACAGCATTTGGAACAAAAGAAAGCACAGAAGAAGCAATAGAAAGAATAAAAAATTGGAAAAAATAAAACAAAAAATAATAAAACAAAAGACAATAAAATAGCAAACCAAAAAAAACAAATAAAAAAACAACAAACAATAAAAAGAAAAAAATCATAAAATCAAAAAAATATAAAAAGGAAGGAATTTATTACACAATGAAAGAAGAATTTTTAAATTTATTAAGACAAGTAAAACGAGAAGGAATAGAAGACCTAATACAATTTTTAGAAAAATCAGACTTTTTCAAAGCACCAGCAAGCACAAGATTCCACGGAGACCATGAAGGTGGACTTGTAGAACACAGCCTAAAAGTATATGAAATATTAAAACACAAAGTAAACAATAATATAAAAGGAATAACTGTTCCAGAAGAATCAATAATAATAATTGGCTTATTACACGATATATGCAAAACAAATTTCTACAAAGTAGATTACAGAAATGCAAAAAACGCCCTAGGAGTATGGGAAAAAGTACCATATTATACAATAGAAGACACAATTCCATATGGTCATGGAGAAAAGTCAGTCATGATGATAACAGAATATATAAAACTAACACCAGAAGAAAAATACTCAATACGTTGGCATATGGGCTATACAGAGCCTAAAGAAGTATACAGCAGTATTGGAGCAGCATACACAAAATATCCAATGGCACTATTAACACATGAAGCAGACTTAGAAGCTACTTACTTATATAATACTTAAATTATTATATAAAAATAAATAATATAATTAATCTAAAGAATTATTAAAAACAGAATATGAAATAAAGCAAAATAAATAAAAAATACAATAAAAAACAAACAAGATATTATTAGAAAATCACACCAAAAAAGGAGAAATAAAATGTTTGCATACATAAAAGGAACATTAGAAATGAAAATGACAGACTATGTAGTAATTGACGTAGGAGGACTAGGCTACAAAGTATACATGTCAACAATAGGAATGGAAAAACTAGGAGAAATAGGAGAAAAAGTAAAAGTATATACATATTACAGAGTAAGAGAAGATGACATAAGTATATATGGATTCAACACAAATGAAGAACTAAGAATGTTTGAACTATTACTTGGAGTAAGCCGGAGTAGGAGCAAAAACAGCTCAGGGCATGCTTGCTGTATGCACACCATCAGAATTTGCACTAGCAGTAATCTCAGATGATACAGCAATGCTTACAAGAGTACCAGGAGTAGGAGCAAAATCAGCTCAAAGAATAATACTAGAATTAAAAGATAAACTAAAGAAAGAAGAAAGCATAACACAAACTAAAGATACAAAAATAACAAAAGCAGTAGTAGAAGGAAGCAAGCTCCAAGAAGCAATAGCAGCTCTTCAAGTACTAGGGTATAGTAAAAAAGAAATAGAAAAAGCATTTCTAGGAATAGAAAAAGCAAACCTATCTACAGAAGAATTAATAAAAAAAGGTTTAGCAATATTATCAGCATAAGCAAAAAAAGTTTATAAAAAGGAAAGGGAAAGGCTATGAACACAATAGAGCCACTAGCATACAGAATAAGACCAAGAACACTAGAAGAATATGTCGGTCAGGAACATATCTTAGGAAAAGACAAATTATTATACAGAACCATAAAAGCAGATAGACTATCCAGCATAATTCTCTTCGGACCACCAGGATGTGGTAAAACATCACTTGCAAAAGTAATAAGTGAAACCACAAAATACAAATTTTACAAAATAAATGCAGTAACAGCAGGAGTTGCAGACATAAAAAAAGTAATAGAAGAAACAAAAAACTTCATGTTAAATCCAGCAGGAAAAAGCATATTATTCATAGACGAAATTCATAGATTTAACAAACTGCAACAAGACGCACTACTTCCATATGTAGAAAATGGAACAATAATTTTAATAGGTGCAACAACAGAAAACCCATATTTTGAAGTAAATAAAGCTCTTATCTCAAGGTCAATTGTAATAAAGCTAGAGCCATTAACAGAAGAAAATATATTCACAATTTTAAAAAATGCCCTAAAAAGAAAAGATGGACTTGGAGAATACAACATAAAAATAGAAGATGAAACACTAAAAAAACTTGCAATAATTGCAAATGGAGATGTAAGAACAGCACTAAATGGCTTAGAAATTGCAGTACTTACAACAAATATGGATAAAGATGGATTTATCCACATAACAGATGAAGTAATAAAAAATAGTATCCAAGACAAAAAAGCAATATTTGACAAAAACGGAGAATCACACTATGACAACATAAGTGCATTTATAAAATCAATGAGAGGCTCAGACCCAGATGCTGCAATATTTTACTTAGCAAGAGCAATTGAAGGTGGAGAAGACCCAATGTTTTTAGCAAGAAGAATAACTATCTGTGCATCAGAAGATGTAGGAATGGCAAACCCAAATGCACTCGTAGTAGCAAATGCAGCAATGCAAGCAGTACACCAAATAGGAATGCCAGAAGCAAGAATATTACTTGCAGAAGCGGCAGTATATGTTGCAACATCTAAAAAATCAAATGCATCATATATGGCAATAAATAAAGCAATAGAAGATGTAAAAACAAAAGACACAGGAGAAATACCAATGCACATAAGAAATGCACCAATAGAAAAAATGAAAGAATTAGGATATAGCGAAGGCTACTTATATCCACACGATTTCCCAGGACACTATGTAGACCAGCAATATTTGCCAGATAAAATGCTAGGTACAAAATATTATATAAAAGATGAGAATATAGAATAAATACAAAAATGAAGAAACTTGTTATATAAAAGATATTAAGGCAGGCTATTTTAATATGTTAAATTAACATATTTTAAAAATAGCCTGTCTTTAATATATTAAAGCTAAGCTAAAAAACAAAAAATAAAAAATTAAAATAATATATGAATAAAAAAACAACAAAATGGCGAAAATATAATTAAAAGAAAAATTATACAATAAAACAAAAAGACAATTACAATAAATAACTATTGATACAACGAAAATATAACTAAAACAAAAAACTATGCAGTACAACGAAAATATAACTAAAATAAAAGAACTATGCAGTACAACGAAAATATAACTAAAACAAAAAAACTATGCAGTACAATGAAAATATAACTAAAATAAAAGAACTATGCAATACAACAAAAATACAACTAAAATAAAAGAACTATTCGATATAACAAAAATTATAACTAAAATAAAAAGCTAAGCAAAACAAAAAAATACTTAGATACAAAAAAAGTAGGTTTTAACATGAAAAGAAATATAAAGTATGCATTAATAGGACTAATAGCTGGTATAATAAGTGGATTTTTTTCAACTGGAGGAGGCTTAATACTAGTACCAGCATTTTTGCATTTATTAAAAATGGATTCTAAAAAAGCAAGAGGAACATCAGTATATTGCATATTACCAATGGTAATAACAAGTAGTATATTCTACTACAAAGGAAATTTTATAGATTGGAAAATATCAATACTATGTGCAATTGGTGGAGCAATAGGAGGATATATAGGTGCAAAACTTTTAAAAAAGTTACCAGAAAAAATATTAAGAATAGCATTTACAATATTTTTAATATATGTTGCATATAACATGATACTAAAATAAAAAAATAAGTTCCAAAAAAACAAAAAATTTTACAAAAACCAACAAAAAATATATAAAACACAAATAAAATAATTTCACAATAATAAAAAATAGTTTTATATAATAATTGAAAAAAAACGAAAAAAAAGATAATATATATAATAGACAAAAATATATTAAAATCGACAAAAAAACAAATATATAAAATAAGCTAAAACAATAAAGATAAAAAAAGAAGCAAGAGGTGTAAAATAATTATGAAAAAAGAAAAAGATTGGATAAGAGGTGACAAAAAATATTTGTTTGAAATGCAGAAATTTATTAGTCTAACAGAAAACATACAAGATGAAACACTAAGAAAAAATATAATTGAACAAATGCTAATATGTCAGCAACATTTAATCGAAAAGTTTGAAAAACAGAGTAAATAAAAAAAGCTCTAATCTAAACGAGCCAAAGGAGGCAAGAAAATGCCTGAAATATTAACAGGACTTATTTCTGGAATAGTTAGTGGAACAGGAATGGGAGGAGGCACTATACTAATATTTTCATTAACATTTATTCTAGGAATAGAACAACACATTGCACAAGCAACAAACCTAATTTTCTTTATTCCAACTTCTATAGTTGCAATAATAGTTAATATAAAAAACAAAAATGTCAATTTAAAGTTAGGAACATATATAGCAATATTTGGAATACTAGGAGCAATTATAGGAGCAAATTTAGCAATATATGCAGATGTAAAAACTTTAAGAAGATATTTTGGCATATTCTTATGCTTTATTATTATATATGAAATATATTCCATGATAAAAGAGTATAAAATTTTAAAAAATGACAAAAATATAAAATAAAAAGAAAGGATGATTTATATGAAATTTGCAAAAGGGTTAATCATTGGTGGAATAATAACAACAGGAATTATAATGATGTATAACGAAAGAGATATGTTAAATAAAGGTAAGAAAAAAATGATAAAAAAAGGTAAACAAATGGCTAAAAAAATGGGAGTAATTTAAATTCATAAACATCAAATTTATAAAAAAAATAGCACTAAGAAAATAATAGCATTAAAAAAATAATAGCACTAAAAAATAATAGAAACTAAAAATTAATAGCACTAAAAATTAATAGCAACTAAAAAATAATAACAACTTAAAAATATATAAGAAGGCATAGGCAAAATAAACCTATACCTTTTTAATGCTTAATTTACTACTTATGCTCGCAATCCTTTTTATCATATTCCATATGATCACAATCTTTTTTGTCACAATCTTTATAATCGCAGTTTTTATAATCACAATATTTCTTATCGCAATCTTTATAATCACCACATTTTTTATCGCAGTCTTTATAATCACAATATTTTTTATCATATTCTTTACAATCACAATGTTTCTTATCGCAATCCTTTTTATCATGTTCTTTTTCTAAAAAACAATCGCAATCATCAAATTTATCACCTTTTAAGCATTTACCTTCATGATGACATTTAGCACAGATTTTTATTTTCTTTGTATCATTAACCCAAATTTGTAAAGCATAATTTTTTCCAGGGCAAAGTGGTCCAAATACAAATTCACCTTCTTTATCTGTGAAAGTATGACCAATTGGTTTACGTTCTTCTTTTCCGCAATCATAAACAATTTCTACTAATTTAACAACTGCATCACATACAGGTTCTTTAAAGCAATTTTTAACTACTCCATAAATTACATCTCTATTATCTTGTGGTAAAGTTATATCAAGGTCAAATTGTTTTCCTCCTGAAATAACGCCATCAACATCTAATATTGGGCAAGTTCTATTTTTATCCATTTCCATAAAATTACTTCCTTTCATATATTAGTAGATAAACAATCTACTAATATATATTATGTAAAAAAAACAAAAAACGACATAGATTTTGCAATTTTTAGTTAAAAGTGGTATAATAGAAGTGTAGTACAAGAAAATATAAGTCAAAAGATGAATATTTTTAAGGAAGTGATTGATATGAAAAAAATTTCAATTGAAAAATATGCAAATATGATGGTAAAAATGGCAGACACATATAACATAAAAATCTCTCAAACTAAAGTAGAAAATCTAATAAAAGAAGAATGTCCAAACGGCAAAATAGGGGAAATATTTGTATACAAATTCTTGCAAGCACTAAAAAATAAAGCAGAAGAGATAGGAAAAGAAATGGAAAAAGAAGATTATGAAAGCTTCAAAGAAATTCTTATTGAAACAGGAAACAATTTAAGCATAGAAGACGAAAAAGAAAATATAGCACAAAGAAAACAAATTCCAAAACAAGAGCAAATACCAAGAAAAACATATCATCCAAAAGACCAAAAACAACAAACAATTATAGATGAAGGAAGAAGGCAAGAGGCAAGAAAGGATAAAAAACCACACAAAAAATTAAGCAAAAAAATTAAACTTGCCCTAGGAGGAGTATTGCTTGGAGGAACTCTTCTAGCAGGTGTTGGTTCAAGCATAAAACAAACCACACCAAACAATATAAATGTAAATACAGTAAAACAAGAGCAAGAACTAAGTTTCAGCAATCAAGATTTAAGCTCAAGTAAGGGAAACATTGATAACTTAAATTACATAGATTACACATCTAACCAAGACTTGCAAATACAAGCTGAAGAAGAAACTCAAGAAAAAAATGAGCTATTCAATATGATAGTAGAAGAATACAATCAAAAATATCCAGATACTCCAATCTCAGTAGAGGACTTAGGAATTATATACACAATTTCAAGTAGAAGAATATATACTGAAAATGGGAAATACATCTTAAACTATGATTTAGATAAAGCAAAACATCCAAATGCTGAGTTAATATCAGCAGGCATACCTACATACATAGTATTAAACAATAAAACTATGTCACCAGTAAGTGCTATTGCAGAAATAAGCACAAAAGAAGGATTTAAACCAAAAAATATAGAAGTAGAACAATACATACTAGATTATAATTCAGGAACATATACAAATGACGGAAAAACAATAGACTTACTAATAGACAACCCAAAAAACATAGAAGAAATTGACGAATATAATGAAGACATATATAAATTATATGAAAAACAATGTATAGAAAGACAAAATGATTTAAAAGAAAAAGAACAACAAGAAAAACTAGAAGAATTAAAGAGTCAAGGTGTGCAAATTGCACAAGAAGATGATGGAAGATAAAGATTACAATTATTAATGCAAATTAAAACAAAAAATGAATATAAAATTGGAGATATTAAGAAATTAATATCTCTTTTTAATTAAATAGAATTTTTTTATGAATTTATGTATAAAATAAACGAAGAAAATGAATAAAATTCCACTTTTTGTAAACAATATGTGTAAAACATATTGCCAAGGGGTGGAATTTTTTTGAAAGAAAATAGAGAATTAAAAATAAATGGAACCATGCTAGAAAAAAGTCAGCTAGACCTTCACTTAGAAAAAATTGCAGCATCACATATAATAAATCCAAAATCAGAAAAAAGCACATATCCAATACCTATATTACTCGAAAACTATGAATTCATAAAAGAAGTATATGATTTACTAAATGAGCACCTAAAATTAGAAATAAACATACACCCAGCAGGAGAATGGCTATTAGACAATTTCTATATAATAGAAGAAACAGTAAAACAAATAGTAAAAGAACTACCTTTAAAAAAATACACAAACTTTGTAGGATTGGAAACAAGAGAATATAAAGGATTTAGCAGAATATACGTCTTAGCAGCAGAGATAGTCGCATACACAGACGGAAAAATAGAAAAAGAAAACCTAGAAGAATATTTAAAAAGCTATCAAGCCAAAAAAACTTTAAGCATGGATGAAATATGGAACATAGGAATATTTTTGCAAATATCAATAATACAAAAAATAAAAGAAGTATGTGAAAAAATTTTATCATCACAACTTCAAAAATATAAAGCACAAAACATTGTAGAAAGAATTGTAGAAGGAAAAAATAAAGAAAATATAAAAACAAAAAATCAAATATCAGTCAAAAACAAAAAAGAAATAATAAAAGATGCAAGATATCCATTTATAGAATATATGGCATATTTATTAAAAAAAGAAGGAAAAAAAGGAATAGCATATTTAAACATATTAGAAGAAACAGTAGAAAAACTAGGAACAAATATATCAGATGTAATCCAAAAAGAACACTTTGATATAGCCATTCAAAAAGTATTAATGGGAAACTTCATAACAAGTATAAAAAAATTGCAAAGAATAAACTTCCTAGAAATTTTTGAAAAAATAAATGGAGTAGAAGATATATTAAAACAAGATCCAGCAAAAGTTTATCCTAAAATGGACTATGAAACTAAAGAATATTATAGAAATAAAATTAAAGAAATATCAAACAAAACCAAAATATCTGAAATATATATAGCAAGAAAATTATTAGAAATAACAAAAGAAAAAGAGGAAGAATTAGCTCAAAATATAGTTGAAGAAGAAAATAATAAATCAAAATTAAATCAAAATAAAATTTCAGAAGAAAATAATAAATCAGAATCAAACCAAAAAAATCCAAATGACCAAAAAGTCTCAAAAAAGCCAAAAAGTATAGAAGAATTAAAGAAAACCCACATAGGATACTATCTAATAGACGAAGGAATAGACAAGCTATACAAAAAATTAGATTATACAAAAAAACCACAAAAAACAAAAAACCAAAAAGCAAAAATATATATAACTACAATCACATTACTTTCAATACTAATTAGTATAAGCCTAGCACTACTAATAAACATAAAAGTGCAAAGCATAGCACTATTTATACTTTCATTCATAATATTTTTTATACCATCAACAGAACTTGTAATCCAAACAACTCAATACATTTTAAGCAAAATAGTAAAACCAAAATTAATCCCAAAACTAGACCTAGGAGAAAAAATAGAAAAAGAATATGAAACAATGGTAATAATACCAACAATAATAAACTCAAAAGAAAAAGTAAAAGAACTTGCAAAAGCCCTAGAAGTATATTATTACGCAAATAAATCACCAAACCTATATTTCACAATACTTGGAGACTGCCAAGAAAGTAGCAAAAAAGAAGAAGACAAAGATAAAGAAATAATAGAAGAAGGAAAAAAGCAAATAGAAAAATTAAACCAAAAATACAAAGAAGAAGAAAATGATGCACCAATATTTAACTTTATATATAGAAAAAGGACCTACAATGAAAAAGAAGGAAAATACCTAGGTTGGGAAAGAAAAAGAGGAATGATATGTCAGTTTAACGAATACCTACTTGGAAACATAGAAAACCCCTTTAGAGTAAACACAATAGAAGAAACTCTAAAAAGCATACAAAAAAATAACGACAAAACATATAATATAAACAATTCAAGCGAATTAAAAGATATAAACAACGATAGCCAAGTATCAAATAATATCAATAAATTATCATTAAATAATACAGAAACAAAAGAGAACAAAAAAGAAAAAGAAATAAATTACAAAGATAATAAAATAAACAAGGCAAAAGACCTATATAAAATAAAATATATAATCACACTAGATCAAGACACAGAACTAACCTTAAATACAGCATCAAAACTAATAGGAGCAATGTCACATATACTAAACAAACCAATAATAGATGATAAAAAAAATGTAGTAATAAAAGGCCATGCACTAATCCAGCCAAGAATAGGAGTAACCTTAAAAATTGCAAATAAAAACCTATTCACAAAAATATTTGCAGGAGCAGGAGGAACAGACAATTACACAAACGCAATCTCAGACACATATCAAGACAATTTTGATGAAGGAATATTTACAGGAAAAGGAATATATGACTTACAAACATTTTCAAAAGTATTAACAGGCGAAATACCAGAAAACACAGTATTAAGCCATGACCTATTAGAAGGAAACTATTTAAGATGTGGTTTAGCATCAGACATAATGTTAATGGATGGATACCCAAATAAATACAACAGTTTTATGACAAGACTTTCAAGATGGATAAGAGGAGATTGGCAAATTACCAAATGGCTAAAAAGTAAAAAATTAAATCTACTTTCAAAATACAAAATATTAGACAATCTAAGAAGAAGCCTATTTGAAATTTCAATAATTGTATCTTTAATATATATAGCAATAATATCAGCAATATATAAAACCAAAGAATATGGAATAATTTTTACAATATTTCTAATTTCAATAATACCATACCTATTAGAACTAATAAATATGCTAATATTCAAAAAAGAAGGAGAAGAAAAACAAAAAACATTTACACCTAAAATTACAGGTCTAAAAGGAGCAATAATAAGGCTAATATTAACATTTGGAAACCTTCCAACAAAAGCATATATCTCTTTAAAAGCAATAGTAAAAACAATATATAGAAAGCACATCTCAAAAAAACATTTACTAGAATGGACAACATCAGAAGAAGCAGAAAGACAAGCCAAAGAAGACATATTTTCATATTGCAAATTAATGATAGCAAACCTAATATTAGGAACAATTACACTATTATTTGGACTCTACTATAAAAACCCGATCCTAATTGCAATCGGAATATTATGGATAATAATACCTAAAATAATGCAAACAATTAGTAAAACAAAAACGGCAAAACCAAACTTAAAAGAAATAAACAAGAAAGAACAAGAATATGTAAGAAAAATTGCAAAAGAAACTTGGGACTTTTTCCAAGAATATTTAACAGAAGAAAACAATTACTTAATACCAGATAACTTTCAAGAAAATAGAACACCAAAAATTGTTTTAAGAACATCATCAACAAATATAGGACTATCATATTTAGCAGTTATAAGTGCATATGATATGAAATTTATAACCATAGAAAAAACAATAGAATATATAAAAAACATAACAGAAACAGTAGAATCCCTTCCAAAATGGAATGGACATTTATACAACTGGTATAATATAAAAACAAAACAAAGCTTATACCCAAGATATGTATCAACAGTAGATAGTGGAAACTTTGTGGGATATTTATATGTAACAAAAGCATTTTTAGAAGAGCAAATAGAAAAAGCACAAGAAATTCTAATAGAAAATAATAAAAAAGATAATAATGAAAATAACACTCTAAGCGATGAAAAAAATAATAAAGAAGAAAACAGTGAAAATAACACTCTAAGCAATGAAAAAAATAATAAAGAAGAAAACAAAGAAAATAACAACCAAAACAATGAAAAAAATAAAATAGAAGAAAACAAACAAAAATACACACAAAATAACAAAGAAAATAATACACACGAAAATAAAGAAATATATACACAAAACAACAATGAAAATAAAATAATAGAAGAAAGCAAAAACCTAAAAAATCAAATATCAACCCTAATAAAAAACACAAACTTCTCACTACTATACAGCAAAGAACACCAAATATTCTCAATTGGATATAACATAGAAGAAAACAAACTAACAGACTCATACTATGACCTTCTAGCATCAGAAGCAAGGCAAGCAAGTATAGTTGCAATAGCAAAAAAAGACGTCCCAGCAAAACACTGGAATTTACTAAGCCGTACCCTAACAATACTTGGAAAATACAAAGGGCTAATATCATGGTCTGGAACAGCATTTGAATACCTAATGCCAAACATAAATATCCCAAAATATGAAGGAAGCCTGCTAGATGAATCTTGCAAATTTATGATAATGAACCAAATAGAATATGCCAAAAATTTAAAAATTCCTTGGGGAATCTCAGAAGCTGCATTTAACCTAAAAGACTTACAAGGAAACTACCAATACAAAGCATTTGGCCTTCCTTGGCTAGGTCTAAAAAGAGGCCTTGCAGATGAAATAGTAGTATCAAGTTATGGAAGCATACTTGCAATACAAGACTACCCAAAAAAAGTCATAGAAAATATAATTCATTTAGAAAAATACAATATGAGAGGAAAATACGGCTTTTACGAATCACTAGATTTTACACCAGAAAGAGTAGAAAAAAATCAAAAAGCAACGCCAGTAAAAACATATATGGCACACCACCAAGCACTAATCTTACTTTCAATAAACAACTTATTTAATGATAACATCTTTCAAAAAAGATTTATGCAAAACCCAGAAATAGAAGCAATAAATATCCTACTCCAAGAAACAATGCCAGAAAAAGCAATAATCACAAAAGAAAACAAAGAAAAAATAGAAAAACCAAAATACAAAGATTATGAAGACTATATAAAACAAACAATCACAAAAATAGACGAAAAAATAATAAGAGGAAATGTAATTTCAAACGAAAATTACTCTTTAGCAATAAACCAAAAAGGAGAAGGAGTAAGTAAATACAAAAACATATATATAAACAGATTTAAAACAACAGATGATTACTCACAAGGAATATTTTTTGGCATAAAAAATATAAAAACCAAAAAAATATGGAGCACAATATATAACAAAGAAAATGAAAACCAATACAAAATAACATTCTCACCAGACAAAATAGAACAAGAAATGACAATAGAAAACATAGAAACAAAGCAAAATATAATAATAGCGCGAGAACCAGTAGAAATAAGAAAACTAACCCTAAAAAACCTAGGACCAACAGAAGAAATACTAGAAGTAACATCATATTTCGAACCAGTGCTATCAAGAAAAGAACAAGACTATGCACACCCTGTATTTAACAATCTATTTTTAGTATATGACTATGATGAAGAAACAAAAAATCTAATAGTAAAAAGGAAAAAAAGAGAAGAAAACGATCAAGAAATATACCTAATAACAAACCTATGGGCAGATGCAGAAACAATAGGAGACCTAGAATTTGAAATAGACAAAGAAAAATTTTTAGGAAGAGGAAACCTAAAGACCCCTCAAATGATTGTAAATTCAAGCCCACTATCTAAAAAAATAGGGCTTGTAACAGAAGGAATAGTAGCACTTAAAAAAACAATAAAACTAAAACCACAAGAAAAAATAGATTTAAACCTAATAATATCTGTATCAGAAGAAAGGAAAATAGCAGAAGAAAACTTAAAAAAATATAAAGTACAAGAAAATATAGAAAAAGCATTTGAACTATCAAAAGCACAAATAGAAGCAAACAGCAGGTTCCTAAATATAAAAGGAAAAGACATAAAAGAATATCAAAGACTACTATCATATATAATTTTCCAAAACCCAGCAAAAAAACTAAATCTAGAAAATATATCAAAAAGAGACTATGCCCAAAGTGAACTATGGAAATATGGAATATCAGGAGACTTACCTATAATTTTAGTAAAAATAAAAGATATAAATGATAGCCATGTTGTAAAAGAAGTGTTAAAGCTATATGAATTTGCAAGAACAAAACACATTGAATTAGAACTAGTAATATTAGATGAAGAAAAATACAGCTATGAAAGCTATGTAAAAGAAGAAATAGAAAACGCAATAATAAGTATGCATATGTCATATTTAAACAATATAAAAGGTGGAATATTTAGACTAAACAAAAACGAAATGGACAAACGTGACAGAGAACTTTTAGATTTTGTATCAACCATCATAATAGATGCACAAAAAGGAGGAATAAAAAATGCTTTAGACGAAATAGAAGAAGAATATTTAGAAAATATAGTAGAAGTAGGAAAAGACAAAATAAAAAATGAAATATATGAAGACAAAACAGAAAATATAGATATATTAGAAAATCCAGAAAAATTAAAATACTTTAACGAATATGGAGCATTCTCAGAAGATGGAAAAGAATATCTAATAAGACTCGCCAAAAACAAAAAACTTCCAACAGTATGGTCACATATCTTGGCAAACCAAAACTTTGGAACAGTAGTCACAGAAAATATGGGAGGATATACTTGGTACAAAAACTGTAGACTAAATAGAATAACATCCTGGGAAAATAAACCTTTGCAAGACATACCATCAGAAATAATATATATAAAAGACAAAACAAATAACCTAAAATGGTCTATAGGTCAAAACCCAATGCCAGACGAAAAAATATATAATGTAATATATGGATTTGGATACAGCAAATATATCCACAGAAGTGATGGTTTGCTTCAAGAATTACAAGTATTTGTACCAAAAGAAGATAGCATAAAAATACAAATTCTAAACCTTAAAAATGAAACACCAGAAAGAAAAAATTTAAAAATAATATATTATGCAAAACCAGTCTTAGGAGAAGATGAAATAAAATCAAATGGAAATATAAATTTAAAATATGATGAAAACAACAACATAATAATCGCAAGAAACCTATATAATAGTGAATTTAAAGACACAATTTGTTATGTATCAAACAGTGAAAAAATTAAATCATATACAGGAGATAAAGAATTTTTTAAAGGACAAGGAGGTCTAGAAAACCCAGATGCACTAGACAAAATCAGTTTAAACAACGAAAACAGCATAGGTAAAAAGCCATGTATCGCATATGAAATAGAAGTAGAAATAGAAAGTTTTGCAAGCAAAGAAATAATATTTATGCTAGGAGCAGAAGAAAGCATTATAGAAAGCAAAAACAAAGCATACAAATACAGCAAAATCCAAAACTGCTTGCAAGAACTAGATAAAGTAAAACAATATTGGAAAAACACATTAGAAAGACTTCAAGTATATACTCAAATAGAATCATTAAATATAATCTTAAACGGATGGGCAATATACCAAACAATAGAAAGTAGACTTTTAGCAAGAAGCGGATACTACCAATCAGGAGGAGCATATGGCTTTAGAGACCAACTCCAAGACACCTTAGCACTAAAATATATAAACCCAGAAATACTAAAAAATCAAATAATAAAACACAGCAAACATCAATTTATAGAAGGAGATGTAGAACACTGGTGGCACGACGAAACAAGTAGGGGAATAAGAACTAGGTTTTCGGATGACTTACTATGGCTTGTATATCTCGTAATAGAATATATAGAATTTACAGGAGACGATGGGATATTAGAAATAGAAACTCCATATCTTTCAGGAGAAGTATTAAAAGAAAATGAAGAAGAAAGATATGACAAATTTTTAGAAAGTAAAAAAACAGGAACAATATATGCCCATTGCATAAAAGCAATAAACAAAAGCTTAAACTTCGGAAAACATGGACTTCCTAAAATTGGAACAGGCGACTGGAATGACGGATTTAACAAAGTAGGAAACAAAGGAGAAGGAGAAAGTATATGGCTTGGATTCTTTATGTATAATATTTTGGATAAGTTTATTCCGATATGTAAGGAAAGGTTAGAAAAATTAAAGGATGAAAGGGTAATAGAAATAGAAGCAAATGAGTTACAAGAAAATATACAAACAAAAATAGAAGAAGAAATAGAAAACGAAGAAAATTTAATACAAAATTTAGAAGAAATAAAAACCAAACTAAAGAAAAATTTAAACACAAATGGATGGGATGGAAGATGGTATAAAAGAGCATACACAGACTCAGGAGACGCCCTAGGAAGTATGGAAAATGATGAATGTAGAATCGACTCCATAGCACAAAGCTGGAGTGTAATTTCAAATGCAGGAGAAAATGACAAAAAATATATATCGCTAGAAAGTTTAGAAAACCATCTAGTAGACAGAGAAAATGGAATAATAAAACTACTAGACCCACCATTTGAAAAAGGAAAAATAGACCCAGGATATATAAAAGCATATATGCCAGGAGTAAGAGAAAACGGAGGTCAATACACCCACGCAAGCTGTTGGACGATAATTGCAGAAGCAATGTTAGGATTTGGAAACAAAGCAGTAGAATTTTATAAAATGATAAACCCAATAGAACACTCAAGAACAAAAGAAGCAGCCCAAAAATACAAAGTAGAACCATATGCAATAGCAGCAGACATATATGGAGCAAACAATTTAATTGGAAGAGGAGGCTGGACTTGGTATACAGGATCTGCAAGTTGGTATTACACAGCAGGAATTGAATATATATTAGGTTTAAAAATAGAAAATGGAATAATGGAAATAAGGCCTTGCATCACAGACCAGTGGCAAGAATATCAGATAAGATATAAATATGGAGATAGTATTTATAATATAACTGTAAAAAATCCTGATAAGAAAAACACAGGGGTTACAAAAGTTTTGATGAATGGGAAAGAGTTTGAAAATAGGATAAAGCTTGAGAAAAATGGTGGGGTGTTTAATGTGGAAGTTTGGATGTAGAATTTAAAATATAGAAAATAGCAAATATATTACATCATAAGTAAGAATTTGCTATTTTTTTTACCAATGGTTACTATTCACGGCTTAACAAGAGGGCTACTCTACATTTGAAAATTACAGCTGTGAATAGTAACTACCCATGAACAATAGTAATTTACAACAAAATTATCTATTGACTATTTTCAAAATTTATAATATCATCATCTAAAAGAAAAATAGGAGGTAAAAAATGTCTAATATAACACAATATTTATTCGAAACAAATGCAATAAGATTTTGCGAAGAAAACAAACCATTTTGGTACACATCAGGAAAAATAGGACCATATTTTATAAACACTCATTTTGTATATGGTTCTGAAAAAGAAGCAACAGAACTATTATCATTCATAGATGAATGCTTAAAAGACAAACAAACTTTACCTAAAAAAATTTTTGATAAAGTTTTAAAACAATACAATGAAAATTCAATATACAAAAATGTTATAAGTTATATGGTTGACTTTATAAAAAACAATATAAATACAGAAGAAATAGACTACATATCAGGAGGAGAAAGAAGAGACTGGTTCTTTTCTAACATAATCGCACATCTTTTAAATAAACCACATATTTCAATATATAAAGATTTATCTGTTAATATAAGTAATAGTGATTTTTCAGAAAATGATTTAAAAAGAGACTTATCAGGAAAAAATGTTTTGCACATTGCAGATTTAATTACAGTTGCATCTAGCTATATTAGAGCTTGGATACCTGCAATAAGAAACCTAAATGCTAATATGAAATGGTCTTTAACAGTTGTTAATCGTATGCAAGGTGGAAAAGAGAAGCTAGAAGGCGAAGGTGTTAAATCTTATTCATTAGTAAATGTTGATGAAGAATTATTTGAAAAAGCATTTGAACATAAAATTATAAACCAAAAACAATTAGAAATGCTAAAAAGGTTTTTTGAAGATCCAGATATGACCATGAGGACATTTTTAATAGATCATCCAGATTTTATAAAAAATGCTCTAAACTCTGATGAAAAAACTGCGAAAAGAGCAAGATTGTTGGTAGATGAAGATATATATAATTTAAAATCTGCTAATTAAAATTTGAAAATTATACTAAAGAAAGTATTAAGGAGATGTGGCTACTAAAATAGGTTTTACTTATTATAATTTGATATTCTTCAAATTTTTCTTCATCTCCTCAAATTTGTTTATATGCATTTTCACCTCTTTTTACTATTTTATGATATTTTGTGGTGAAAATAAGTATATTTTTAACCTATACAAGGATAAAAATTTATTTTCTGTCTTTTATTTTTCTAATAGCCAATTAATTACATTTTTATGAATAATTCCTTCTTGAGAAAAATCATGTTTATCCATCGTTAAAACATATTTAGGATAATTATCTTCAATACCTTTATATGCTCCAAATTCTCTATCAATAACAGTGTCATCTGCTAAAATATAAGCGACTTGAATATATATTTTTTCTTTAAATCTTGTTGCTATAAAATCTATTTCTGCTTTTTCTAAATTTCCTATTTTTACATCATATCCACGAGATATTAACTCATTGTAAACAATATTTTCTAAATATGCACCTAATTGTTGTCTTTTGCCTATGTTTTTTACTTGCCCCAATCCTAAATCTGTCAAATAATATTTATACTTTCCGTTTAGTATTCTTTTACCTCTTATATCATATCTATCTGCTTTATTGATTAACATAGCTTTAGACATATATTCTAAATAATTGTACAATGTTACTTTAGACACTTCTCTGTTATCTTTATTTGCAAAATAATTTGATAAACTTTCAGCAGAAAAATTTTGCGAAGGTGTTGTAACAATATATTCAACTATTCTATTAAATAAATCTAAATCTTTTATTCCAAATCTTGTAATAATATCTTTTACTACAATAGAATCATATACATCAGACAGATATGTTTTAGTTTGCATTTCGTCTGTCAACATAAATCTTTGTGGCATACCTCCCCAAGTTATATAATCATCAAAAGCTTCTTCAATATCTTCTTTTTCTTTTATATTCTTTAGTTCACATACTTCACTAAAAGTAAGTGGATATATTTTAAAGCTTACATATCTTCCTGCCAGATGTGTAGCTAATTCTCCAGATAATAAATCACTATTAGAACCTGTGATAAAAATAGATACATTTTTAGAGGCTTTAAAAGAATTTATTGCCTTTTCCCAATCTTTTACATTTTGAATTTCATCAAAAAATAAATAATATTTTTCTTTATTGGTTATTTTAGCTTTAATGTAGTTGTGTAAATCTATATCATTTTTTATAAAACTATAATCTTCATTTTCAAAATTTATATATATAATTTGTTTTTCTTCAATTCCTTTTTCTTTTAGTTCATCTATTATTTGCAATAACAAAACTGATTTTCCACATCTTCTAATTCCCATTATAACTTTAATTAAATCTTGATCATAAAATGGTCGTATTTTAGATAAATATATTTCACGAATAATCATAGATATCCCTCTTTTCTTTTTTTAGTATAGCATTATTTTAAAATCTTGTCAACAATTTTGTTCACTGTACTAAACAAAATTAGATTTTATTTGAATTTTGTTTAGTACATTTTTCCCTTGCCAAATAATATAATCTCTAATTATATTACCTAAATCTTAATAAAATATGTATAAATTTAGGCAATTGTTTTCTTCTATTTTATTTTTGATTTTTTAAACGTCAAATATATTTTTAACTCCTAGTAATGTAGATGTTACAAATATAGTTATATTATTCACATATTAGTAACTATTCAAAAATAAAGAAAAGTTATTCACAAAAATATAAAAAAATTAAAACAAATAATCCACAGAATATTAAAGAAAAATTAAAAATCCCCCTTGTATATTAAAAAAAAATGTGATATAAATAAAACAAAATCTAAAGAAAGGCGGATGTATTTCGTGGAAAATAATATAGAAAAAGATACAAAAACAATACTTATAGTAGACGACGAACAGCCAATAATAGATGTTTTATATTATAATTTAAAAAAAGAAGGATATAGAATAATAGAAGCAAATGATGGCATTACAGCCGTAAACATGGCATTAGAAGAAAAACCAGACCTAATGCTACTAGACATAATGCTACCAAGACTAGACGGTTTATCTGTATGCAAAAGAGTAAAAAATTCATTAAATATACCAATAATCATGTTAACAGCAAAAGACAATGAAATAGACAAAATATTAGGGCTAGAACTAGGTGCAGATGACTATATAACAAAACCATTTAGTGTAAGAGAACTAGTTGCAAGAGTAAAAGCAAACCTAAGAAAAGTAGAAGTGGTACAAAACCCACAATTAATTCAAGAAAAGAAAACTCCAGAAACAAAAAAAGAAAACAAAATAAAAGTAGGAGACCTAGAGTTAGACTTAGATAAATTTGAAGTGAAAGTAAGAGGAGAAATAATAGAACTAACACTAAGGGAGTTTGAAGTACTAAAATTCTTAAGTATGCAACCAGGTCAAGTAGTAACAAGAGAAGTACTACTTGAAAAAGTATGGGGATATGAATATTATGGAGATATCAGAACAGTAGATGTAACAGTAAGAAGAATCAGAGAAAAAATAGAAAAAGATACTTCTGCACCTAAAATTTTAATAACCAAAAGAGGAGTAGGGTATTATGTACAAGGTGATACAAAATAGATTAATAGATCAATAAATATAGTGTTTTTATAAAATAGACTAGTAAATATTATGCTGGTAATAGCAAATACTTTCTGGTCTATTTTTTTGCTATAGGAAAGTAAAAAAGTTCGGGTTATAAGCAATATTTGCTATATAACTGTTTTTAGGATAGTGCAAGTCATAATTGGCTTGTACTTTTCTTCACAAATATAGAATATAAATTGAAATTGGATATAAAAAATAAGAGTGGTTGCAACGAACCACTCATAAAGTCTTCTATTCTGCAGGTACTAATATCAAAGATATTGCACTGCTGAGTTATAACTTTATTATAATATATAATATGCACATTTGTCAAATGTTATACAAATTATTTTATAAAAAGTTCCTTAATTTTTAAATCAATTAAGTCCAATGTATTGTTTGAAACTCTTAAATTAGCAAGAATATCAGAAGAAGTTTTTGGGTCATATATCCTTTGTTTACTAATCGTTGTGATTTGAGATACCAAAGCAATACTCCCCTTTTTCATCTTTGAAATTTCCTTTTCTACTTTTTTTATATATTTAAAATCGATATTAAATTGTTCTACTTTTTCAGCAGGTAATTTCCATATATCTTCATATTCTTCAGATAATTTTTTAGACATATTATCACATATTTTCTTAAGATTTATATATATTTCATTTCCTAAATTAAGTGTCGAACTATTGTACTTTTTATTTTCTTTTATAGAAGTTAATGGAATTACAGTTAGAGTTCCTGATGATAGAGCATTACTCTTATCTAAGACAATACAGTAATGTAGCCCACCCTCCTCGTTTCCAATATTAAATCCTAAATTAGCTTTTATTATACTTCCACGCTTATATTTTTTCAAAAGTTTAGGATTAAAATTCTCTTCTGCTAAAATATATTTAGCAAAATCTTCGAACCAATAAGATAATAAATTAGCTTTTTTTAGATTATTATTTGCTATGTGATAAGTTAACAATGAATCTAATCGGTTTAGAGCTAATTGCTTATGAGCAACAGTATTTATATATTCAGTTTTATTTTCTATGATTTCTTTTTTTTCCAAAAATATCACTCCTTAAATCATATATCATGAAAAACATTTGTTTGATTATATAATATTTATACTTAAATGTCAATTGTTTTACTGAAAAGATATTAAAAATAATTAAAATAAGTAGTTATAGAATTTCATAAAAAATTAGTTTTTAGAGAAATATTTCCATAACTATGTGTGCTTTGGAGAGGAATGGAATTTTGCATATTGAAAAAGTAAAAACCGTCGTATTATTTTCTATACGACGATTTTCAAATTAGACACAATAAAATTTTTAAAAATATAATTACTAATTTGTAATATTTATAATCTCCAAAATCTCAGTACCTGTCATCTCACAAGGAATATTAAATCTCTTTATATAATCATCATTAAAATCATTAGAATAATTCATCCCCAAATCATACACTTGCATATCTATTCCATTTAATTTTAAACTCCAAACAGTTTCCTTAGTATAAGCCCCATAAGGGTAAGCAAACACTTTTAAATTCTTATTTCCCAATTTTTCTTCTATAATTTTATAAGATTCTTTTACATCGTCCAAAACCATTCTAACAGGAAATTTATCATAAAATAAATGTCTTTTACTATGACTATAAATTTCCACAAGACCACTATTTTGCATTTCTGCACATTGTTCCCATGTTAAATATTTTTTTCCATCAATTTCTTTTCCTATTTTATCAGTAACTACAAAAATAGATGCCTTTATATTATATTTTTTCAAGATAGGAAAAATATATTCATAATTACTATAATATCCATCATCAAAAGTAACTAATATAGGTTTTTCTGGAAAAGATATTTTTCCATTATTTGCATCATTTAGTTCTTCAAAAGAAATAAAAGTATATCCATTAGATAATAAAAAATTTATATTTTCCTCATAGCTTTGAGGAGTATTAATATAGTTAAAATTATCAGGGTCACTCTCAGGAACTGTTAAGACAAAATCATGATAAAGTAATATTGGAATTTTTATATTAGCAATTTCGCCATTTTTAGTTCTAGATAAAAATACTAAAACAGCTCCAATTATTAGAACTACAACTAATATAATAATCAAAAATTTCTTTTTCAAATTAAATCACCCCTTATATATAATATTCATTCCTATTATTTTTGACAGGTTTATACATTTAATATCATTTTCACTTATTTTTAATTTAGATAAGATTTCCAAATCTAATATCATTTTGTTTCATCTTTAATTAAATAAGGTTTTCAAATATAATATTACTTTTCTTCATTTTTCATCAGATTAGGTTTCGACATTTAATGTCATTTTTCTACATCTTTCATAAGATAGTATAGGGGGTGAAATTCATGTTTTTAATATCAACTATGATTTCATTTATATACTTGATCTGTGCAATTTTTATAAATATTAACTGGATAAATGATATAGCATGTTATTTAGGATATTTTCTATCAATATATCT
The DNA here is from genome assembly GCA_944386775.1 of uncultured Clostridia bacterium. GTDB lineage: Bacteria > Bacillota > Clostridia > TANB77 > CAG-508 > CAG-269. Next base: position 10,556 of record CALXCJ010000013.1, on the reverse strand, counting down.
TGTACTTTTTATAGCATTAATACCAGGTTTCATATTTGTATTCATGCTAATTAGCCTACTATGGAATAAAAAAGAAAAGAAGCCAAATAAGAAAAAAGAAGAAGATGTTACAATTTTAATACCAATGTACAATGCGAAAAAATCTATCAAAGAATCAATAGAATCCATTAAGAAGCAAAAATATTGTGGAAATATCTATATTAATATAATAGATGATGGTTCAACTGATGGTTCTTTAGAACTTTTAAAATCTATGGAGCTAGGGCCAGAGATAACACTAATAGAATCGGAGCATAAAGGAAAAGCACAAGCCTTAAATAAGGGTTTAGAGCTTGTAAAAACAGACTATGTAATAACTGTAGATAGTGATACAATTCTTCATCCACTAGCAGTTAGAAATATTATGAATAAATTGCTTAATTCAAACAAAAAAACAGCAGCTGTAGCTGGGTGCCTATTTGCCAAAAATGCTAAAAAGAGTTTTATTACAAAATTACAAGAATGGGACTATACTTTAGGAATATTTGGTGTAAAATTATATCAAGGTAAATACAATTCTACTTTAGTTGCACAAGGTGCATTCAGTTGCTACAAAACTGAAATTTTAAAGCAATCAGGAGGATGGCAAAACTGCGTAGGAGAAGATATTGTTTTAACTTGGGATTTCCTAAGCAAAGGATATGAAACGAATTTTGCAAAAAATGCAATTGCATTTACAGAAGTTCCAGAAAAATTTAAAACTTTAGGACGTCAAAGAAAAAGATGGGCTAGAGGGATGATAGAAGCCTTTAAAAGAATAAAAATACTAAAATCTAAAAAACTTAATCTAAAATCAAAATTCCTTATGTGCTTAAATATATTTTTCCCTTTTATAGACCTTGCACTTCTTATTTTTATACCACTTGGACTTGTTTTTTTAGCATTTGGAAACCAACTACTAATAGGGTTACTAACTATATTAGTCATAATTCTTGGAATGTTACTTTGCTTAGTTATTGAAATTAAAAGAAAAAATATGTTAAAAGAGATTGACTGTAAATTAGAAAAAAGGAGTATATTAGCTTTTATAGTTTACGTTTTATTATATGCATTTATGCTTGCTCCTTATTGCTTGATAGGATATATTTCTGAATTAATAAATTCTAAGAAAAAATGGTAAATTGATAAAAAGCTCTAGTAAACGTACTAGGGCTTTTCGTAAAATAATTTAATAGGTTGAAAATTTAAGTTGTTAAAATTTAGAGTCTAAATAAACTGCCCAGATAATTTAATAAGTTAAAACTTTAAACTATAAAATTTAAAGCCAAAATAAACCGCCCAGATAATTTAATAAGTTAAAAATTTAAACTATAAAATTTAAAGTCAAAATAACCTGCCCAGATAATTTAATAAGTTAAAAATTTAAACTATTAAAATTTAAAGCCAAAATAAATCGTCCAAAAGTTGTTATAACCATAAATGGTAAAATGACATAAAAAAATGGAAAAACTTTTATATTTCTCATATTGACTTTTACCCAAAATTTATATATCATAAACAAAAACAAGGAGGCAAAAAAATGAAGCATCTAATCGATATCAAAGACTTATCAACACAAGAAATAGAAGACCTAATAAAAGTTGCAGAAGACATAATAAAAAACAAAGAAAAATACAGTGAAAAATGCAAAGGAAAAAAACTTGCAACACTATTTTACGAACCAAGCACAAGAACAAGACTAAGTTTTGAAGCAGCAATGCTAGAACTAGGAGGAAATGTACTAGGATTCTCATCAGCTCAAACAAGCTCAGCAGCAAAAGGAGAAAGCATAAGTGACACAGTAAAAGTAATAGGAGGATATGCAGACATAATAGTAATAAGACACCCAAAAGAAGGATCAGCCCTAGTTGCCTCAATGAAATCAGACGTACCAATAATAAACGCAGGAGATGGAGGACACAACCACCCAACACAAACATTAACAGATTTAATCACAATTCAAATGGAAAAGTGCAGGTTATCAAATTTAAATATAGGAATCTGTGGAGATTTAAAATTCGGAAGAACAGTTCATTCACTAATCACAGCCATGTCAAGATACAAAAATATCAAATTCTATTTAATTTCACCAAAGGAATTAAAAATTCCAGACTACATAAAAACAAATATACTAGAAAAAAATAACATCTCATACATAGAAACAAAAGACATAGAAGAATACCTAGGAGACCTAGACATACTATATATGACAAGAGTTCAAAAAGAAAGATTTTTCAACGAAGATGACTACATAAGACTAAAAGACTACTATATACTAAACAAAGAAAAACTAAAAAAAGCAAAAGAAGACCTATGCATCATGCACCCACTACCAAGAGTAAACGAAATAGCAGTAGACGTAGATGAAGACAAAAGAGCAGCATATTTCAAACAAGCAAAATACGGAAAATATATAAGAATGGCACTAATCTTAAAATTGTTAGAGATAGAATAATAAACATAGATAGAAATTAAAGTTATCAGAGGCAAAATAATAAACATAGATATCAATCAAAATTATTGGAGATAAAATAATAAACATAGATATCAATCAAAATTATTGGAGATAAAATAATAAACATAGATAGTAATTAAAATTATTAGAAATAAAATTAAACATAGATAGCAATTAAAGTTATTAGAAGCAAAATAATAAACATAGATATCAATCAAAATTATTGGAGGTAAAATAATGAACATAGATAGCATAAAAAATGGATATGTAATAGACCACATAAAACCAGGAAAAAGTCTAGAAATATATGAATACCTAAACCTAGGAAACTTAGACACACAAGTCGCAATAATAAAAAACGCCAAAAGCAAAAAAACCGGTAAAAAAGACATAATAAAAATAGACGAACTACTAGACATAAACATAGACATCTTAGGGTACCTAGACCCAAACATAACAATAAACAAAATACAAAACGACAAAATAGTAGAAAAATTCCACCCACAACTACCAGAAAGACTAATAAACATAGTAAAATGCAAAAACCCAAGATGTATAACATCAATAGAACAAAACTTGCCACAAATCTGTGAGCTAACAGACAGAAAAAATGCAATCTACAGATGTAAATACTGTGAAGAAAAAGTACAGAAACCAGAATAAACTTTAAGTGAACTTTAGGGGCATTCCTTAAAGTTCATAAATCAAATCTAAAAATTGAAATATCTTTATATTAATGGAACTTTAAGAAACAAGCCTAAAGTTTACCATCTAAAAACTTGCCACAAATCTAAAAAATATTTTATTATGCCAATGAACTTTAAGGAATGTCCCCTAAAGTTCAAAATTAAAAATAGAAAAGGAGTAACTATGAAAATTTTATTAAAAAATGGAACTTTAATTGATTATAAAACAAAAATAAATGAAAAATATGATATAATGATTGAAGATGAAAAAATTAAAACAATATCTAAAGAAATAAACGAACCAGCAGATAAAGTTATTGATTGTACTAATCTAAAAATAATACCAGGTATGATAGATATGCACTGTCATTTAAGAGAGCCTGGTTTTGAGTATAAAGAAACTATTGAAACTGGTGCTAAGAGTGCAGTTGCAGGTGGTTTTACAACTATATGCCCAATGCCTAATACTAAACCAACACCTGACAATAAAGAAGTTTTAGAAAAGATTATAGCTGAAGCAAAAAGGGTAAATTTATGCAATATTTTGCCATATTCATCAGTTACAAAAGGAGAGAAAGGCGAAGAGTTAGTCGATTTTGAAGAAATGAAAACAGCAGGAGCAATAGCTTTTTCAGATGATGGAATGCCTGTTGTAAATAGCAAAATTATGAGAGAAGCTATGATAAAAGCAGATTCCTTAGGAACATTTGTTGCATCACATTGTGAAGAAAAATCTGTTTCAAAAGGAGCAATTAATGCTGGAAGTGTAGCCGAAAAACTTGGAGTAGAAGGAGTACTTCCAGAAGCAGAAGAGATTATGGCAGCAAGAGAAATAGTAATTTCAGAAACCAATAATGTAAGAGGACATATTTGCCATATAAGTACAAAAACATCTAAAAATATGGTAAGAGATGCCAAAAAACGTGGAGTGAAAATAACAGCAGAAACTTGCCCACACTATTTTACATTTACAGTAGATGAAGTATTAGAATCAGGCACAAACGCAAAAATGAACCCACCACTAAGAGAAGAAAAAGATAGACTTGCAATAATAGAAGGGCTAAAAGAAGGAACAATTGACTGTATAATAACAGACCATGCACCACACAGCAAAGAAGAAAAAATGCAAGATTTATCAAAAGCACCAAATGGAATAATCGGGTTTGAAACAGCACTATCTGCAGAGATAATGAATTTAATAGACACTGGCGAAATAGACTATCTAAACTTAGTAAGACTTACATCATACACTCCAGCAAATCTTCTAAAAATAGACAGAGGCACAATAGAAGAAGGAAAAATTGCAGACATAACAATATTTGACGAAAACGAAAAATACATATATACTGAAGACAAAATAGTCTCAAAATCAAAAAATAGTCCATTCATTGGAAAAGAATTAAAAGGAAAAGTAAAATACACAATAGTTGGGGGAAGAATTGTATATCAAGATAATTGAGATATAAATAAATACTAAAATATAAAGTTAAAAAAATAAAAGTATAAATGAAAAGTAAAAGTATAAATGAAAAGTAAAAGTATAAATGAAAAGTAAAAGTATAAATGAAAAGTAAAAGTATAAATGAAAAGCAAAAGTATAAATGAAAAATAAAAATATGAATGAAAAATAAAAATATGAATGAAAAATAATAAAAACAAAAAAATCAACAAAAAAGATAAAAATTATACTAGTTTAACTTAAAGATTAAAACAAATAACTATACGAGGAGGAAAAAAGATGAAAGCACTATTCATAGAATACCCAAAATGTTCTACATGCCAAAAAGCAAAAAAATGGCTAGAAAGTAACAACATAGAATATACAGACAGAAACATAGTAGAAGAAACACCAACCGCAAACGAATTAAAAACTTGGATAGCACAAAGCCAAAAAGAAATCAAAAGCTTTTTCAACACAAGTGGATTAAAATACAAAGCACTGAACCTAAAAGAAAAATTAGAAACAATGCAAGAAGAAGAAAAAATAAAGCTTCTAGCATCAGATGGAATGTTAATAAAAAGACCATTATTAATAACAGACAAAAAAATACTAATAGGATTCAAGCAAAAAGAATGGGAGGAATTAATAAAATGAATAATATGATGGACAAACTAATACAAAAAATAAAAGAAACAAACAACCCAACCATAATAGGGCTAGACCCAAGATATGAGCAAATTCCAGAATGTATAAAAAGCAAATATGAAGAAAGTCTAGAAGGAGCAGCAAAATCCATAATAGAATTTAATAAAAGAATAATAGACGCAATAAAAGACATAATCCCAGCAGTAAAACCACAAATAGCATTCTACGAAAAATATGGAATAGAAGGAATGAAAGCATTTGAAGAAACTTGCAAATATGCAAAAAAGCAAGGAATGATTGTAGTTGCAGACATAAAAAGAGGAGACATAGGCACAACTGCCCAAAGTTATTCAGATGCATTTTTAGGAAGAACAAAAATAGGCAAAAAAGAAGAAGCAATATTTGATGTAGACTTTGTAACACTAAACCCATACATGGGAATAGATAGCATAAAACCATTTATAGAAGATTGTAAAAAATACAATAAAGGTGTATTTATACTAGCAAAAACATCAAACCCATCATCAAAAGACATACAAGACTTAAAACTAGAAACAGGAGAAAAAGTATTTGAAAAAGTAGCAAAACTTATAGAAACTTGGGGAAAGGACCAAATAGGAGAATATGGATATAGCAGTATATCAGCAGTAGTCGGAGCAACCCATAGAGAAGAACTAAAAGATATAAGAAAACTTGCCCCTCACACATTCTTTTTAATACCAGGATATGGTGCTCAAGGCGGAAAAGCAGAAGACATAGCATTAGGCTTTGATAAAAATGGTATAGGAGGAATCGTAAATGCATCAAGAAGTTTAATAAACGCATATAGCAGTGAAATGTGGAAACAAAAATTTACAGAAGAAGAATTTGAAAAAGCAACAAGAAGCGAAGCTTTAAGAATGAAAGAAGAATTAAACCAAGCTATAAGAGATCATATAAATAAATATTGATAAATGATAATAGAAAATAAAGTATTAAGGGCAAATGAAGTATCAATAGAAAATAAAGTATTAAGGGCAAATAAAGTATCAATAGAAAATAAAGTATTAATAAAAATAAAAAATTGATAGACATTAAAGCATTGATGAGAATAACCATTAATAAAAAATAAAAAATTTATAAAAAATAAAATATCTCAAAAAATAAAAAAGGAGGGAATTTATGCCAAAGCAAATTTTTGCAAAACTAATAGAAAAACAAGAAATTATCAAAGACATATATAAATTCACTGTAGAAGCAGAAGAAATTGTAAAAACAGCAAAACCTGGAAACTTCATAGAAATCAGAGTATCAGAAGAAACAGAGCCATTTTTAAGAAGACCAATAAGCATATATAACTTAAACAAAGAACAAGGAACACTAGAATTCATATTCCAAGTAAAAGGAAAAGGAACCAAAATATTATCCAAAAAAGAGATAAAAGACAAAATAGATATAATAGGACCACTAGGATATGGAACATTCAAGCAAGAGGGCTATAAAAAAATTGCAATAATCGGTGGAGGAATAGGAATATTTCCACTATATGAACTTGCAAAAGAAGCAAAAAAACAAGGAAAAGAAATATCAGGATACTTAGGCTTTAGAAACAAAGAATATGTAATGCTAGAAAAAGAATTTAAAGAAGTAACAAGCCATTTAGAAATTACAACAGATGATGGAACATATGGAAAAAAAGGTTTTGCAATAAATAGCCTAATAGAAGATATGGAAAAAGAAAAATATGAATGCATCTACGCATGTGGTCCAATACCTATGCTAAGAGCAGTTCAAAAATATGCAAATGAAAACAATATAGCCTGTCAAATATCACTCGAAGAAAAAATGGGATGTGGACTTGGAGTATGCCTAGGCTGTGCTGTAAAAACAGCCAGAAGTCCAAAAGATGCACCAGAATACTTTCATGTATGCAAAGGTGGACCAGTATTTAACTCAAGAGATGTAGAATTTTAAAAAATAAAAAATAACTAAATAGGAAAAAATACAAGTTCACGTTTAATAGTAAAATATATAAAGAAGATAAGAAAATAATGTTTATGGCAATTTTAAACATAAATATAACATAAAAGGAGAAAAATATGCCAGGATATATTATACATATAGCTGTTGCAAAAGAATATATAAAAAAACATAAATTAGAAATAAAAAATGAAAAAAATTTCATAAAAGGAGCAATAGACCCAGATTTAATAGTAAAAATAAAGAATAATGTAACAAAAAACCAAACGCATTACGGTATTTGGGGTAATGGAAATATAGAAATAAATTTTGAAAAATTTTTATCAGATAAAAAAGTTGATTTAAAAGAAGATTATTGGAAAGGATACTTGTTACATTTGCTAACAGATTATTGTTTTTACCATATATATTTTAAACAAGAAACAGAAGAAGTAAGAAATAGCAGTAATGTATATCAATTTCATGAAGATTATGATTGTCTAAATAAAGATTTAATAGACAAATATAAAATAACTCCTATGCAAGAAATAAAAAATGATATGAATTTTATAGAAAAAGAGCCCAAATATTTAAAAAAAGAAAAAATAATAAATTTTATAGAAAAAATATCAAATATAGAATTAGAAAAAAACTTAAAAGAAATATTAACCCAAAATTAATATAAAATAAAAAATTAATATAAAATAAAGAATTAATATAAAATAAGAATTAAGATAAATGGAGATATCGAGAGATAATCGTTCATTTATATAGATAGGAAGTGAAAAAAATGAACACAAAAATAAACTTTGCTGGAATAGAAATGAAAAACCCAGTAACAGTTGCATCAGGAACATTTGGATATGGAAGAGAATATAGCGAATTTTTCGACCTTGGAAAACTTGGGGCAATAATCACAAAAGGAACATCACTAAAACCAAAAAGCGGAAACAAACCACCAAGAATATGTGAAACAGCAAGCGGAATGTTAAATAGTATAGGATTGCAAAACCCAGGAGTAGAATATTTTATGCAAAACGATTTGCCAAATTTGCGAAAATATGATACAAAAATAATAGTAAACGCTTGTGGAAGCTCTATAGAAGAATATGTAGAATTATGCAAAATACTAGACAAAGCAGACATCGATGGAGTAGAACTTAACCTTTCTTGTCCAAACGTAAAAGAAGGATGTATGGCATTTGGGAATACATATGAAGGAGTAAAAAAAGTAACACAAGAAGTAAGAAAAGTCCTAAGTAAGCCACTAATTGTAAAACTAACTCCAAATGTAACAAATATAGCAGAAATTGCAAAAGGGGTAGAAGATGGAGGAGCAGATGCAGTATCACTAATTAACACATTACTAGGAATGAAAATAGACATATATTCTAGACGTCCTGCACTTGCAAACAATACAGGAGGACTATCAGGCCCTGCAATAAAACCTGTTGCAGTAAGAATGGTATATCAAGTATCTCAAGCTGTGAATATACCAATAATGGGACTTGGAGGAATAACAAATGCAGAAGACGCAATAGAATTTATACTTGCAGGAGCAACTACAATATCAATAGGAGCTGCAAACTTTATAGATCCATATACAAGCATAAAAACAATAGAAGGAATCGAAAATTATATGCAAAGATTTAATATAGAAAATATAAGTGATTTAATAGGTAAAGTAGAAATGAATTAAAGGAGAATCATATGCTAAAAAGAACTAATACCAGAAAAGTAATGGTAGGAAATGTGCAAATAGGAGGGCAAGATAAGGTCATAATCCAATCGATGTGTAACACCAAAACAAAAAATATACCTGAAACTGTAAAACAAATACTAGCCCTAGAACAAGCAGGCTGTGAAATCATAAGAGTAGCATGCCTTGACATAGAAGATGCCAAAGCAATAAAAGAAATAAAAAAACAAATACATATCCCAATTGTTGCAGACATACATTTTGACTATAGAATAGCACTAGAAGCAATTGAATCAGGAGTAGACAAAGTCCGCATAAACCCAGGAAACATAGGAAGTAAAGAAAGAACCAAAATGGTAGTTGAAAAATGCAAAGAAAAACACATACCAATTAGAATAGGTGTAAATGCAGGCTCACTTGAAAAAGACTTACTTGAAAAATATGGAGGTAAACCCACAGCAAAAGCAATGGTAGAAAGTGCAAGAAGGCATGTACAAATTTTAGAAGACCTAGACTTTTATGATATAGTAATATCTTTAAAAGCATCTAGCTTAAAACTATGTATAGAAAGTTATGAAGAAGCAGCAAAAGAATTTAACTATCCATTGCACTTAGGAATCACAGAAGCTGGAACAGAATTTAGCGGAACAATAAAATCTAGTATAGGTCTTGGAATAATGCTAAAAGAAGGAATAGGGGATACATTAAGAGTATCATTATCTGCAGACCCAATAAAAGAAATAAAAGTTGCAAAAGAAATATTAAAAGATATGGGGCTATATAAAAAATCTCCAACACTTATAGCCTGCCCAACATGTGGAAGAACACAAATAGACTTAATTCCAATAGCAAAACAAGTAGAAGAATTTTTGCAAACAATAGATAAAGACATAAAAGTTGCAGTAATGGGCTGTGCAGTAAATGGACCGGGAGAAGCCAAAGAAGCAGATATTGGAATCGCAGGAGGAATAAAAGAAGGATTGCTTTTTAAAAAGGGAGAAATTATAAGAAAAGTGAAACAAGAAGATATTGTGGAAGTATTGAAAAAGGAAATATTGGAGATGATTAAATAATAGAAAATAGAGAATAATGTAGTTATAGTATTTGTAGATTATAATAAAAAATAGATAATAGCAGATCGAGCCAAAGAAATTGACGGAAATCATGAGTGTATTTATAATAGAATTTAAATTTGAGTTATGAGAACAATAAAAATAATTTATAGTTCGAACATTCTTAAACGCTCTAAAAATTACTCCCACGAAATTCTAAAATTATTGAAAATAAATGGTTGTAGAATTTTGTGGGAGTAATTTTATTTATCATTAACAATCAAAAATTGAATATTATATATAAAATGTAAAATTATTCTACTACAATAAATTTTAACATAAATTTTTTATAAATATTATTATTAAAATATAGTAAAATTTTGACTTTAATATTATAATAATAGTTGAAAGTGAGAAAACATATGAATAATATAGATTTAATGAATTAATGGTTTGATAGTGCTGATAATGATTTTGATACAATGAAAATTTTATTTAAAAATAAAAAGAATACATAGTGCTTATTTTTAGGACATTTAGTAATAAAAAAATCTTGAAAGGTTTATATGCTAAAAATAATCCCGAAAATCCAATAGCTCCTAAAATTCATAATTTAATATTG